>CAISDD010000431.1 GCA_903883985.1 uncultured Pseudomonadota bacterium
GCCCAGATGAACGAGGCGGCGTCGGTGATCTCCGATCCCGGCAACGCTTCCTCGGTGGTGACCTTGAGCAGTGCCGCTGTTTCCATGAATGGGGCCAGCGTCGCCATGGCTGCGGATATCAAGGCCATGAAGGCAGAGAGCGAAATGCTGGGCTCGCTGATCAATATCATGGGTTGATTTTGCGGGATGCTTGTCGTGGGCTCTTCCGTGTTCTTTTCCTGAAGAGAAAGAGCCTGCTGCTCGACCCCCGAGGATCACTTTCTTCATGCGACTGAAAAGCAAGGTTTGGCTACTCACCACCCTGATCGTCGGCCTGATCATGACGGCGGATGTGTTGGTGGGTCGCAGTGCGATCGATCAGAATGTGCGCGTAGAGCTTGAGCGGGATGCTCGTGACTTTCGCGCCATCCTGATGGCTACCCGGCGCGTCTTTCACAAGCAATTCATGGCCAGCGGGCTGCCACTCAACGACAGGACGGTCGGCTTCCTCCCCGCCCATGCACTTTCCCGGATATCCAGGGACTTCCCGAACTGGAGTCACAGCGGGCTTTACTTCAACAACGTTTCCGATCAGCCGCGTAATCCGGGCAACCAGGCAGACGCCTACGAGAGGGAGGCCATGGCGTGGTTCCGCGCCCATCCCAAGGCCGAGAGCCGTTTGGTCGAAATCCACGTCCCCGGTGGCGGGGACTTTTATCATTTCACCACCCCGATCTGGATCGAGAAGTATTGTCTGGGGTGCCACGGCACTCGCGCTGCCGCCCCATCCGCCATCGCCACTGGCTACGGCGCGGCTTACGGTTACAAGCTGGACGACCTGCGTGGCGTCATGAGCATCAAACTGCCAACGGCACCGCTGCGTGACCGGGAGATCGGGGAATGGAGTCAGCGCTTCGCAACGCGAGCCGTCGGCTACCTCGGGCTGCTGCTGGCGCTGGGCATCCTTATGAACCGTTATGTCATCGGCCGTCTCGCCCGACTGCAACGTTCCGCAGAGCAATTGGCGGGTGGTGACTATGGCACCCGATGTGTGGATGACGGCCAGGATGAACTCGGCACGCTCGCCGCAGCCTTCAATCGCATGGGAGAGGAAATTCAGCAGCGCTCGGATGCGCTGGAGGAAAGCGAAGAACGCTTCCGGTTGGCCTCGGAAAACATGCGGGATGCCTTCATTCTGGCGGATGGGGAGCATGGCAGCGTGCTTTGGTGGAACAAGGCGGCCGAGGAAGTCTTCGGCTACAGCAAGGAGGAAATGTTGGGCCGGCGTATCCACGACGTCATCGTCCCCGAGCGTCATCGTGCAGCCATGTCGTCCGGTCTCCAGGGGTTCGCGCACACGGGCGAAGGCGCCATCGTCAGCAAGACCAGCGAGGTCGGCGCGCTGCACCGGGACGGCCACGAATTCCCGATCGAGCTCTCTTTGTCTTCCCTGTGTTTGAAAGGGAAATGGATGTCCGTGGGCGTGGCTCGGGACATTAGCGAGCGCAAGCGCATCGAACTGGAAGCGCAGCGCTTTGCCTCCATCGTCCAGTCCTCCGAGGATGCCATCGTCAGCAAATCGCTGGAAGGGATCGTCACAAGCTGGAATCCGGGCGCGGTGACCATGTTCGGTTATTCCGCCGAGGAAATGATCGGGCGGTCGATTCAGCTCGTCTTTCCCCCAGAGCGGCTAGAGGAGGAAAAACACATCCTGGAGTGTATGGGGCGCGGTGAAATCGTCGACCGTTTCGAGACCGTGCGTGTCCGCAAGGATGGCACCCGGATCGATGTCTCGGTGACCATTTCTCCGCTTCTGGACAGCGGCGGGCACATTGTTGGCGCTTCCGCGATCACACGCGACATCACCCTGCAAAAAAACTCCCTGACGGAACTCGAAGTCCACCGCCAGCATCTCGAACGCCTGGTGCAGGAACGGACCTTGCAACTGTCGCTCGCGAAGGGGGCCGCCGAGGCTGCCAACGTTGCCAAGAGTACTTTCCTGGCCAATATGAGCCACGAGATCCGTACCCCGCTAAACGCGATAACGGGCATCGTGCATCTGTTACAGCGCTCGGGTGTGACACCCGAGCAGCATGAGCGCCTGGGCAAGATTCAGGCGGCCGGGCAGCACCTGCTGGAGATCATCAACGCCGTGCTCGATCTATCCAAGATCGAGGCGGGCAAATTCACCCTGGAAGAAGTGGAAGTGAATGTCGGGGGCATCACGGCCAATGTCGCGTCCATGCTGTATGAACGCGCACACGCCAAGAAACTCGATCTGCGGGTGGAAAGCCAGCCTCTGCCTCATCCCCTCCTGGGTGACCCGACACGTCTTCAGCAAGCGCTGCTCAATTACGCCACCAACGCCGTCAAGTTCACCGAATCCGGCCAGATCATTCTTCGATCCAGGATGGAGGGTGAGGGTGAGGGCGGCGTTCTGGTCCGTTTCGAGGTACAGGACACGGGTATCGGGATCGCAGCGGAGAATCTCCCCAAGCTGTTCTCGACCTTCGAGCAGGCCGACAACTCAATCACTCGTGAATATGGCGGCACCGGCTTGGGGTTGGCCATCACCAAGCGCTTTGCGCTCCTGATGGGCGGAAATGCGGGCGTCGTCAGCACACCCGGCGTGGGCAGCACTTTCTGGTTCACCGCCCGGCTCAGGCGGGGAGAGGCGGCAAGGCAGGTCGTTGCAGTCACCAGGGTGGAGTCTGCGGATACGGTTCTGCTCAGGGACTACGCGCAGTGTCGAATTCTGCTGGTCGAGGACGAGCCGATCAATCGCGAGGTAACGCTGGATTTGCTCAACGACATCTGGCCGACGATCACGACCGCTGAGGACGGACTGGAAGCCGTCGAACTGGCGAGCAGGAATCGCTTTGACTTGATCCTGATGGACATGCAGATGCCGCGTATGGACGGATTGGAAGCCACTCGCCAGATACGCGGCTTGCCCGGCGGCACTACCGTGCCCATCCTCGCCATGACCGCCAATGCCTTCGCGGAAGACAAGGCACGTTGCCTTGAGGCCGGCATGAATGACTTTATTTCAAAACCGGTTGACCCGGATTCCTTGTTTGCGCTGATCTTGCACTGGTTGATGTCAACCCGTGGCTGAGAGGTCGGTGTTTCTGGATGCAGTCTTCGAGCCGGCTGCGGCTCGCTGTCTGTATGGCGATCAGCAGTTCGTGGCTCACACCTGTCAGGTGAAAGCGGCTCTGGAGTTCCTGCCGGATGCGCAGCAGCAGATGGGCGGTGGCTTCTGCGTCGGCCAGAGCCCGATGGAAACGTTCCACTGCGGGCAGGCGCAGCATGCGCACCAGGGTGCCCAGCTTGTGATTGGGCGCTTCGGGAAAGAGGCGCCGGGACAGGAGCAGGGAACAGGCGAAGTCTCGTTCCTGCCAGCGCGCGATCCTGCGTAGTTCAGTCTCCCAGAACTTGCGGTCGAAGGCGGCGTTGTGGGCGAGCATGGGGCGATCACCCACGAAATCGACCGCTTCCCCCATGACAGACCCGACGCTGGGGGCGGCTCGAACCATGGCGTTGCTGATGCCGGTCAGTAGCTGAATTTCGTGGGGGATAGGCACGCCCGGGTTCATCAGGCTTTGGTAGCGGTCGCCGATCTTGCCGTCGTCGACCAAGACCACAGCGATCTCCGTCGGCCGCGCCCCATGATCCGGCGATAGCCCGGTTGTCTCGAAGTCGATAACGGCGTAGCGGTTCATAATTTTGCCCAGCCCGGAAACGGTGATTTGCGGCCCTCGCCTTCAGCCGAAATGGCAGACGTAGTGGTAAGCCTCACCAGGCAACACTTCGATCTGGAAGCTGGAGTTGCCCGGCACAGCGAAGGATACGCCCGCGTCGTGTTGCTTCCATTCGGTTTCCCCCTGCAACAGCACACGGCAGCGGCCATCGACGCCCTCCATGACCTCGGGGACGCCGGTGTTGAAGGTGAGGGTCGCGGGCAGGATCACGCCAACGGATTTTTTCGTGCCGTCGGCAAATTGCACCGTGTGCGAGACGCAGCGGCCGTCGAAGTAGACGTTGGCTTTCTGAATGACGCTGACGTTGTCGAATTGGGACATGGGTATTCTCCTGAGGTTGGCGTTGCAGTCGCGTCCGTTGGGATGCGGCTACCGGGCGCGCCTGGCGTCGAGTTTCGCGGCGATGCGCATGCGCAGCGCGTTGAGTTTGATGAAGCCGCCCGCGTCCTTCTGGTCGTAGGCGCCGGCGTCGTCTTCGAAGGTGGCAATCGTCGAATCGAACAGGGAGTCGTTCGGGGAGTCGCGACCGACGACGATGACGTTGCCCTTGTAGAGCTTCAAGCGGACGAAACCATTGACGTTGGCCTGGGTATGGTCGATCAGTGTTTGCAAGGCGCGGCGCTCTGGTGCCCACCAGTAGCCGTTGTAAATCAGGCTGGCGTAACGCGGCATCAGGTCGTCCTTCAAGTGGGCGACTTCCCGATCCAGGGTGATGGCTTCGATGGCGCGGTGTGCCTTCAGCAGGATCGTGCCGCCCGGGGTTTCGTAGCAGCCGCGCGACTTCATGCCGACATAGCGGTTTTCCACGAGATCCAGGCGGCCGATGCCGTGTTTGCCCCCCAGTTCGTTGAGTTTCGCCAGGACTTCGTGGGCCTTCAGAACGACGCCGTCGATCGCCACCACATCGCCCTGTTGGTAATCGAGGGTAATGGTTTCGGCCTGATCCGGCGCATTCTCGGGAGAGACGCTCCAGCGCCACATGTCTTCCTCGGCCTCCGCGTTGGGGTCTTCCAGGTGGCGGCCTTCGTAGGAGATGTGCAGCAAATTGGCATCCATCGAATAGGGGCTGCCGCCAGCCTTGTGCTTCATGTCGATGGGGATGCCGTGGGTTTCGGCGTAGGCGATCAACTTCTCGCGCGAGAGCAGATCCCACTCGCGCCAGGGGGCGATCACCTTGATGTCGGGTTTTAGGGCATAGGCGCCGAGTTCGAAGCGAACCTGGTCGTTGCCCTTGCCGGTGGCGCCGTGGCAGATCGCGTCGGCACCGGTCATGTTGACGATCTCGATCAGGCGCTTGGCGATCAGGGGGCGCGCGATGGAGGTGCCCAAGAGGTATTCGCCCTCATAGACGGTGTTGGCGCGGAACATGGGGAAGACGAAGTCGCGCACGAACTCCTCTCGCAGGTCTTCGATATAGATCTGCTCCGGCTTGATGCCGAATTGCAGCGCCTTGGCGCGTGCCGGCTCAAGTTCTTCACCTTGGCCCAAGTCGGCGGTGAAGGTCACCACCTCGCATTGGTAAGTGTCTTGCAGCCATTTCAGGATGACCGAGGTGTCCAGCCCGCCCGAATAGGCAAGCACTACTTTCTTGGTGTCGCTCATGATGATTGCCCGTAATAAAGATATTCACAGAGTAGAAAGGCGATGTTGGGTTACGGCGCCGAAACGGCCTGCACGGTTACCTGGTTCATTCTTCGATTCGTCCCAACAGCAAATATTCCAGCAGCGCTTTCTGCGTGTGCAGGCGGTTTTCCGCCTCGTCCCAGACTACTGATTGCGGCCCGTCGATCACTTCGGCTGCGACTTCCTCGCCGCGATGCGCGGGTAGGCAGTGCATGAACAGCGCGCCCAGGGCTGCCACGCGCATCATGTCGTCATCCACCTGCCAGTCGGCGAAGGCGGTCATGCGCTGTGCATTCTCGGATTCGAAACCCATGCTGGTCCACACGTCCGTTGTTACCAAGTCGGCGCCACGGCAGGCATCCATGGGATCGGCGAAATCTTCGTAGTGGTCGGTACCGAACAGGCCGGCGCGTTCCGGTTCTACTTCGTAGCCCGGCGGGGTGGAGATATGGACGTTGAAGTCGAGCACCTCGGCCGCTTGCAGCCAGGTATTGCACATGTTGTTGGAGTCGCCGATCCAGGCCACAGTCTTGCCCTGAATCGGGCCGCGGCGCTCGATGTAGGTGTAGATGTCGGCCAGGATCTGGCAGGGATGATATTCGTTGGTCAGGCCGTTGATCACGGGCACCCGTGAATGGGCAGCGAAGCGCTCGATGATGTCCTGCTCGAAGGTGCGGATCATCACCGCATCGACCATGCGGGAGATGACCTCGGCTGCGTCTTCCACCGGCTCGCCACGGCCCAACTGGGTGTCGCGGGTGTTCAGGTAGATCGCGGAGCCGCCCAGTTGGTGCATGCCGGCCTCGAAGGAGAGGCGGGTGCGCGTCGAGTTCTTCTCGAAGATCATGGCCAGGCTGCGATCGGCCAACGGGTGGTAGGGCTGGTAGCGTTTGAAACGATCCTTGATGATGCGAGTGCGGGTGAACAGGTGCCCCAGTTCGTCGCGGGAGAGATCCTTGAATTGCAGAAAATGCCTCACTGCCGGTGCCATGACGCTCACTCCAGGAAGGCGCGGATCAGCGCCGCCAGTTTTTCCGTGAGCAACGCGGCTTCCTCATGCGTCATTATCAGTGGCGGCAACAGGCGCACCACGGTGTCGTTGGTGACATTGATCAGCATCTTCTCGGCCAGCGCCTGCTTCACCAGGTCGCCACATGGGCGATCCAGTTCGATGCCGATTATGAGGCCCTGGCCACGGATTTCGCGTAGACCGGCTACGCCTTCGAGACGCTGGAGCAGGTCGGCACGGATGAAGGCGCCGATCTTCGCGGCGTTCTCCAGCAGGAGATCGTCTTCCATGACCTGCAAGGTGGTCAGCGCCGCCGCGCAGGCGAAGGGGTTGCCACCAAAGGTGGAGCCGTGTTTGCCCGGCACGAAGGTCTCCGCCGCGATACCGCGCGCCAGACACGCCCCGATCGGCACACCGGAGCCCAGTCCCTTGGCCAGAGTCATCACGTCGGGCAGGATGCTTCCGTGCTGAAAGGCGAACCAGTGGCCGGTGCGGCCGATGCCGGTCTGCACTTCATCGAGCATCAGCAGCCAGGCGTTTTCATCGCAGATTCGGCGCAACTTCGTCAGGTAATCGGCCTGCGGGATCTGCACGCCACCCTCGCCCTGATAGGGCTCCACCAGCACGGCGACGATGTTCTTGTGATGCGAGGCCAAGGTGGCGACGGCCTCGGCAGAGCCGAAGGGGACGCGCACAAAACCGGTCACCAGAGGCTCGAAGCCCGCTTGCACCTTGCGGTTTCCTGTGGCAGAAAGGGTCGCCAAGGTGCGGCCGTGGAAGCTTTTTTCCATGACCACGATGGCCGGGTTTTCGATGCCACGGTTGTGGGCAACCAGTCGCGCGATCTTGATCGCCGCTTCATTGGCCTCGGCGCCGGAATTGCAGAAGAAGGCGCGATCCAGGCCAGACAGGCTGCACAGGCGCAGGGCAAGACGTTCCTGCTCGCGGATTTGATAGAGGTTGGAGGTATGGATCAGACGTCCTGCTTGCTCGCACAAAGCGGACACCAGCCGGGGGTGGGCATGACCCAGACCATTCACGGCGATTCCGGCCAAGGCATCCAGGTATTTTTCACCCTGCTCGTCGAACAGCCAGGCGCCTTCGCCACGGACAAACGCCACTGGCAGGCGTGCATAGGTTTGCATCAGGTAATCAGACATTTTCGTGTTCATTTTCGTGCTCGATGCGTGCTTTCAAGACGTCGGAAACGGGAACCAAGGCTGAAACCTCCGGGCGTGACCGCCGCTCGGTTTCAATCAAGAAAGCGGATAAACATACCACCAAAACATGAATTTACAAATGGGTGCGCAGCGGAATGGCTTCCACCCTACTCTACTCGGAAAATCCCTGTAGCACTTCTCGCAACGCGCGCGCCTTGTCCTGGCATTCGCGGTATTCCGACTCGACCTCCGAGTCCGCCACCAGTCCGCCACCCGCCCAGAATCGCAGGGTCTGACCGTTGCAGGTCAGTGTGCGGATGGCGATGTTCGTGTCCATGCCGCCGTCGTGACCTAAGTAGCCGATGGCGCCGCAATAAACACCGCGTCTTTCTGGCTCCAGCGCTTCGATGATCTCCATGGCGCGCAATTTCGGCGCGCCGCTGACAGAGCCGCCCGGAAATGCCGCCTCCAGTTGATCTAGCGCGGTCTTGCCCGGACTCAATCTGCCCCGCACCGTGCTGACCAGATGGTGCAGCGTGGCGAAACTCTCCAGGTCGAACAGACGGGGTACGGTGATGCTGCCAGGCGCACATACCTGGCCCAGGTCATTGCGCAGAAGATCCACGATCATCAGGTTTTCCGCGCGGTCCTTGGGGCTGGCGCACAGCTCAGCCTGGTTCCTGGCGTCCTGCAGCGGTTCTTCGCAGCGCACCCGTGTGCCCTTGATCGGTCGGGTCTCCACCCAGTCATCGCGCACCTCAAGAAAGCGCTCAGGCGAAGACGACAGGACCTGGCCGAAGGGGAAATTGAGCCAGGCCGAGAATGATGCCGGGTTGCGGCTACGCAAAGCCCGGTATAGTGGCCAGGGCGACCCCCGATAGGAGGCGGAGAAACGCAGAGCCAGGTTGACCTGGTAGCAATCGCCAGCGTGGATATAGTCCCGCACTCGGGCGAAAGCCCGGGCATAGGCCTGCGGGCTCATGCTGGCCTCGATCTCGCTGGTGAGCGTAAACGAATCGGTGGGCGGCGGCAGTTTCAATGCGGCGAGAAAGCCTTCCGCCCAATCCCGTCCGCTGGCGTCGGCGCTCGTCCACAAGCGGCAGCTACGGGCATGATGATCAATCACGAGGGCGCCACCGTAGATTCCCACCGCCATTTCCGGCCAGCCTTCGGCGTCGCGGGCAAGGTTGGGCAAGCGATGCACTCGCCGCGCCAGATCGTAGGCGAAGTAACCCAGTGCACCACCGGCGAAAGGAGCGGCGGGCGCTGGGCGCCGTGGCCCCAGGTGCGTGCGTAGCAACTGCAGCGGTGGCTCCGGGCTCCGTTCGACGCGGCCGTCCGCGTACTCGATGCGGGTTTCGCCCGCATGGGTGACCAGGGTGACGCGCGGCATGGCGGCAATGATGTCGTAACGACCCACCCGACAGGTCGGCAATGCGCTGTCCAGCCAATGCGCCCAGGGCAGCGCCGCCAGGGGGGCGAACAAGGTGGCGCTGTCAGGGGAATAAGTCAGATCGTAGTGGGCATACACAGGAGGGCATCCGATCCTCGCATTGTCTCTCGTGCCACCCCCCCGGCTCAAGGGGTTCACCGGTCTTGTTGAGTTACCCACAGCTTCTGTGGATAACTCTGTGCACAAGTAGGGGGAAAATCCACGCTCCCCTTTCCCCACTGAGGTCTGCACCCGGAGAATACTTTATAGGCAGGCAGCTACCCATTAAAAATCAGATGGTTACAAATTTCATCAACAACATTCGTGAGATACGCACACTTTCTGAGAAGTATGTTGCAACTGTGGACATAAGCAGGCCTTGACGCCCTGAAATGGCTGGACCAGAGAGCCGTAGACTTACGATGCCTTGCAGCCGAAGACATCGACATGCGAATCCGGCGTGCCTTGCATTCATAATGGCGACAGCCTACACCCCGCATTTCACGCTGACACCTCATGACTGACCCCGCTTTCCCCGACGGCCCCTCAAGTCGTTCGCCGGGCCGCCCCAAGAACGACTTGGCCCCGAGCGTAGCCGTTGCCGCTTCAGCGGCGACGGATACGCCTCCTTGCGGGGACCTGGGGGGCGGCTCGGAGGCACTGCAACCTTACCTGGAGTTTCCGGAAGAACTGCCGGTTTCCGCGCGGCGCGAGGATATTGCCGCAGCCTTGATCAAGCACCAGGTGATCATCGTCTGTGGCGAAACCGGTTCCGGCAAGACCACGCAATTGCCCAAGATTGTGCTTGCAGCCGGGCGCGGCCGGGTGGGGCAAGGCGGCGGCCTCATCGGCATGACGCAGCCGCGACGCATTGCCGCCAAGAGCGTGGCGGCGCGCATCGCCTTCGAAACCCGGACACGCCTGGGTGGTTTCGTCGGCTGGCAGGTGCGTTTCACCGACCAGGTGTCCGCAGATAGCCGCATCAAGGTGATGACCGATGGCATCCTGCTGGCGGAAACCCAGTCCGACCCGGAGTTTCGCGCCTACGACACCCTGATTCTCGACGAGGCGCACGAACGCAGCCTGAACATCGACTTCCTGCTGGGCTATCTCAAGACCCTGCTGCCGCGCCGTCCCGGACTGAAGCTGATCTTGTCTTCAGCGACCCTGGAGGCCGAGCGGTTTTCCGCTTATTTCCAGGGTGCACCGGTACTGGAAGTGTCGGGGCGGACGTATCCGGTGGAGATGCGCTATCGGCCTTCCGGGGAGGGGAAGAGGGGAGACGAAGCCACCCTTCATTCCCCCACCCCCGAGGAGACCGATCTCGCCCTGATCCACGCCATCGACGAGCTCGCCACCGCCGGCCCTGGCGACATCCTGGTCTTCCTGCCGGGCGAGCGGGAAATACGCGATGCGCACGAGACCCTGCGCAAGCACCATCCGCCGCAGACCGAAATCCTGTCCCTGTTCGCGCGCCTGTCGGTGGCCGATCAGGAGAAAGTATTCCAGTCGCATGCCGGCCGCCGCATCGTGCTGGCGACCAATGTGGCCGAGACCTCGCTGACCGTGCCGGGCATCCGTTACGTCGTCGATACCGGGCTGGCCCGGGTGAAGCGCTATTCCATCCGCAACAAGATCGAGCAACTCAAGGTGGAAAAGGTGTCGCAGGCCGCCGCCCGGCAGCGCGCCGGGCGTTGTGGGCGAGTGGCTGCGGGCATCACGATCCGCCTTTTTGACGAGGCCGATTTCCTCTCGCGCCCGGCCTACACCACGCCGGAACTGCTGCGCTCCTCGTTAGCCGGCGTGATCCTGCGGATGAAGTCCTTGCGTTTGCCGGAGATCGAAGATTTTCCCTTCCTCGATGTCCCAGAAGGCCGCCGCATACGCGATGGCCAGCAATTGCTGGCCGAACTCGGCGCCCTGGACGAGCGCGGACGCCTGAGCAGCATCGGCAAGCAGCTCGCTCACCTGCCGTTGGACCCGCGCATCGGCCGCATGCTGATCGCGGCGAAGGACCACGGCTGTTTGCATGAAATGTTGATCATCGCCGGCTTTCTCTCGGTGCAGGACCCGCGAGATCGGCCGCAGGAGCAGCAGGAAGCCGCCGATCAGAAACATCGCCGCTACCTCGACGCCGATTCCGATTTCGCAAGCGTGCTCAATCTTTGGCGACACGTAGACCAGCTCAGCCTCCACCGCAAGTCGCAGCATAAATTCCGCGACGCCTTGAAAGCGGACTTCCTTTCCCCTAACCGGGTGCGGGAATGGCGCGATGTCTATGCGCAACTCTCCACACAGGTAAAGGAGATGGGCTGGCAGGTTGGTGAGGCGCAAGTGGTCAGCGGAGAGTCGAAGGCCGACGACGCGCTACGCGCCACTCGCTACGCGCAATTGCATCAAGCCCTGCTCCCCGGCCTGCTGGGCAATATCGGGCTGCTCGCGGAAGATGGCGTCTATATCGGCGCACGCGACCTGAAGTTCTGGGTATTTCCCGGTTCCGGCGTGAAGAAGAAGCCGAAGTGGCTGCTCGCCGCCGAGATCGTCGAAACGAAGCGGGTGTATGCGCGCATGGTGGCGAAGATCGAGCCGGAATGGATAGAACATGCCGCCCGACATCTCCTCAAGGTGTCTTACTCCGATCCGCACTGGGCGAAGAAGCCGGCGCATGTGACCGCCTCCATGCGCGCCACGCTCTATGGCCTGCCCGTGGTGAATGGGCGATCGGTGCATTACGGCCCCATCGACCCGGTATTGAGTCGCGAGCTGTTCATCCGCGGCGCGCTGGTGGAAGGAGAGTTCGAGACGCGCGCCCCTTGGTTTGAGCACAACCGCCGCTTGCTGGAGGAAATCGACGAGCTCAGTCATCGCGCCCGCAATGCCCGCATCGCCGTGGACGAGCACTTCCTATACGAATTTTTCGCCGCGCGCGTACCGGAGGGCATCCACAACGGCGCGGCCTTCGACAAGTGGCGGCGCGAGGAAGAGAAAAAGCAGCCACGTCTGTTCTACCTGGAACGCGACACCCTGCTGGCCGAAGATCACGACCCCCAGGAGCGGGAATTTCCGCCCCAACTCGATCTCAATGGCGCCCATTACCCGCTGGCCTACCGTTTCGACCCCGGCACGGCGGATGACGGCGTCACCCTGATCGTGCCGTTAGCCGCACTCAATCAGATTTCCCCGGCACGCTGCGAATGGTTGGTACCCGGCCTGTTGGAAGAAAAGATCACCGCCCTGATCAAGAGCCTGCCGCAGTCCGTGCGTCGTGCCTTCGTGCCGGTGCCGGAATACGCCCGTGCAGCGGCGGCCGCCTTGCTCCACGGCGGCGAGAGCCGCATCTCACCCCCCCTTGCAGGGCAGGGGGGATTTGCCCAGCTTGGCGGCGCGCACTTGGGGAACAAATCCCCCCCCGCTCCGCTTTTGCAAAGGGGGGAGTCCCTCACCGATGCCCTCGCCGCCTTTCTCGCCAAATCCACGGGCGTGCTCATCTCCCGCGACAGTTGGCGTCCTGAAGTCTTGGCGCCTCACCTGATCATGAATTTCAGGGTGCAGGACGAGGCCGGCAAGACCTTGGCAGAGGGCCGCGATCTGGCGGCCTTGTGGCAACAACTGGGCACGGCTGCGAGCCAGGAGTTGGCCCGTGCGGCGGGCCAGGTGGCCGGCCAGTTCCAGCGCGACCAGCTCACGAAATGGAATTTTTGCAAACCAGGCGAAGTTCTGCCCGAGACGGCCACGGTCAGCAGTGGCGGGCGCATCGTCGCCGCTTTCCCTGCATTGCACTGTGATGATGGCCAGGTCAGCCTGCGCCTGTTCGACCACGCCGACGAAGCTCGCGCCGCGCACCGCACGGGCGTGGCCCGCTTGATCTGGCTGGGTTTTCCAGAACTGCTGAAACAGGCCGAACGCGACCTGGGCCAGCGCCTGAAGCCTGCTTGTTTGCACTACGCCTTGCTGTTCAAGGGGGTCTCTTGTCCAGGCTTGGTCCGCGACGTGCTGGCCGCCGCCGTGCTTGGCCTGCAGGAGGTCGCCGATGTCCGTGGCGAAGCCGCCTTTTCTCAGGCAGCCTTGCTGCTGCGCCCACTCTTGCTGGAAACCGGGGCGCGTCTGGCGAACACCACGGCGGAATGTATCGCCGCCGCGCATCGATTGACTCAGGCATTGGCGAAATCGCCCAGCACCTGGAAAACCGCTACCGCAGATCTGCGCGCGCAACTCGACGCACTCGTATTTCCCGGTTTCATGGCGGCCCATCCAGGCGATCGACTCGCCCACCTGCCGCGCTACCTCAAGGCGATGGAAATGCGCCTGGCCAAGCTCCCCGACCAGTCCCCGCGCGACAGCAGCGCACAGCGGGAGATGGCGCCGTTGCTCACCGCCTGGCGGGCGCGCGTCGAACGCCAGCGGGCGCAGGGCCAGACCGACCCGGCCCTGGATGTCTTCCGCTGGCACCTGGAAGAACTGCGCGTCTCCTTGTTCGCCCAGGAACTCAAGACACCGGAACCGGTATCGGTGAAGCGCCTGGAAAAACGCTGGGCAGAAATCATCGGATAAAAGCAGGTTCAAGTTTCCCCGGCCCGGGCCGATAAGGCCGCAAATTCCGAAACTTACAGATGGAGACCACCTTGAAGTTGCTCGCTTTCTGTACCGGAACGATCACCTCCCGTATCCTCTGCTTCGCTGCGGGCCTGTTTCTGGTCATCCTCACCGCCTCACAGATCGACGGTTATTATGCACAGAAGAGCATTGCTGAGGAATTCGCCAGTGAGCATGTCAGCGACGTGGCAAACACGTATTTCGACAGCCTGAACGAGCTGATGCTGACGGGCGGCATGGCTACGCGCGAGGAACTGGCGCGACAGGTCAAGGCTCAGCCCAATGTCCTGGAGGCGCGCGTCATCCGGGGCACGGCCGTGAGTGCTCAGTATGGGCTGGGCAACAGCAGCGAGGCGGCCAACGACGATCTCGACCGCACCGCCTTGCAAGGCAAGGAAACCTCACGTATCGAAGAAACCGCTCAAGGGCGCCGATTTACCCTGGTACGGCCATTCCGTGCCAGCGAGAAGACCCGTGGCGTCAACTGTCTGGGCTGCCACAGCGTCCCCAGCGGCAGCGTGATCGGCGTGATCCGCATCAGTTATGACCTGGCGTCACTGGATGCCCGTCTCGTCAATGCCGGCTTGCTCAGTCTGGGTATCCACGCAGTTCTTTTCATCGTCGGTATGGGCTTGTTCGCCCTCGCCCTGCGCCGCACCGTCGCGGCACCGATCAACCGCCTCAGCGCCCTGATGCTGCGCGTGGAACAGGAATCCGACTTGAAGCTGCGCATCCCCATCGAGGGCAAGGACGAAATCGCCTGCGCGGCCACCGCCTTCAACACCATGATGGAACGCTTCGCCGAGATCATCCGCCAGGTCGGCGGTGCCACCCATAACCTGAGTCAGGTCGCCAGTCAGTTGGTGAGCGTCACCACACGCACCCAGGCTGGAGTCGACAAGCAACTCGGTGACACCGAGCTTCTGGCCGGCACGCTCAATCAGCTTGCCAGCACGGTTCAGGACGTGGCGCGCAACACCCAGGAGGCCGCGAACGCCGCCAAACAGGCGGATAGTGAGACCAAGGAGGGGGCGGTCACCGTCACCAATGCCCTGGGTGCCATCTCTGTCATGACCGAACAGTTTGGCCAGGCCGTCCTGGTCATCACCCGGCTAGAGACCGATAGCCGCGACATCGGCCGCGTCATCGGCCTGATCCGCGAGATAGCCGAACAGACCAACCTGCTCGCACTCAACGCCGCCATCGAAGCAGCCCGTGCCGGCGAACAGGGGCGAGGTTTCGCCGTGGTCGCGGACGAGGTGCGAACCCTGGCGCAACGCACCCAGGACGCCACACAGGAGATCGAGACCATCATCGTCAAGGTGCAAGGACGTGCCCAGGAAGCCGTGGGCGCGATTAAGAGCGCCGAGGAGAAAGCCGGTGTCTGCGAGAACAGCGTGGAGGAAAGTGCCGAGGCGCTCGCCACCATCGCAGGATCGGTTGGCGTCATCACGCGCATGAATGCCCAGATCGCAGAGGGTTCGAAGGGCCAGAGCCATGCGGCGGACGACATCAACGAGAAACTCGGCAACATCCGTACTGTCGCCCGCGAGGCATCCAACCATGCCCATGACACCCACGGTGCCAGCGAACGCTTAGCCGGACTGGCGCGGGAACTGGAAAACCTGGTCAACCAGTTCCGGGTCTAAGCTACTCGCTACTCGCTAAGTGATGCTGCGTAACAGATTTGGTTTGCCACCGGGCCCCTCACCCTGCCCTCTTCCGAAGGGAGAGGGTTCCACCCCCTTCCCCCTCCGGGGGAAGGGCCGGGGATGAGGGCCTGCGCCGGCAGCTTAATGAAGGCAAGTTACGCGACATTACTTACTAGCCATTCCAGGGCAACGCCAGGCTCGTCGAAGGCCTGCACCTCCGCGTCGACGAACAAACGGTTCAGCCACGCCAGCCAGACCATCCATTCGTCAGCGGTGACGACTGCGATCTTGCGGAAGTCGTAGCGGTGCTCGCGCGAGAACTTGATCTCTTCCCAGACCACGTCCAGGGTGTAGCTCACCATGTCACGCAGGTCGAGCAGGACGCTCATGCCGCCCTCGAATTGCAGGCCGTGGAGCACATGTTGCTCGAAGTCCTTGTAATCCGCCAGGGTGAACTCGCCGATGACGGAGACAGACACCAATTTCTTTTCGCTGTTGATGGCGATCATTCTTGATTCCTCATTAGGGGGCTACCTACAGGCTGCTCGTAGTCTGTTCCACCTGGGCCAATGTCGGCAAGGCTTTGTCGGCCGAGGCTAGCTGCAAGGCCTCAAACTTGCGCGCCTTAACCCGCCATTCCAGGGAACAGGTCGCCTCGTTGACCGCTCCGCCCAGGTGCCGATGCTATTCCAATGTTCGGCGAGCTTTGCCAGACGTTCATAGCGCCAAGCGCCGAGTTCGCTCAGCCTTGCATGCAAAGTGCCAGGGATTGCCGCCAATCTGGCAGCTTCACCCCGAATACCCGTGCCAGCTTGTCATTGTTCAGCCGGGAATTGAGTGGACGAGTCGCCGGGGTGGGGTAGCCGTCGCTGGAAATGGGGAGCAGGCGCGCTCCTGACACTTCGCCGTCGATCGCCTGGATGGCAGCAGCGAAGCCGTGCCAGGAGGTTTCGCCAGCATTGCTCATGTGGTACACGCCCCAGGGATCGGGGCGGTCGGCGCCGCGCGTGGGCGACGACTGTTGCGCCAGGATCAGGGCGGTGGCCTCGGCCAGCATGCGGCTCCAGGTGGGCGCACCCATCTGGTCGGCGACGATCTTCAATTCCGGGCGCTCCCGCATCAATCTACGCATGGTGAGCAGGAAATTGGCGCCGCGTCCGCCATAGACCCAGGAGGTGCGAAAGATCAGGTGGCGCTGGCAGGTCGCCTGGATCGCCCGTTCACCGGCCAACTTGCTGGCACCATAGACGTTGAGCGGGCCGGTGGCGTCGTCTTCCCGCCAGGGTGACTCGCCACTGCCGGCGAACACATAATCGGTGGAATAGTGCACCAGCAAGGCGCCCAGCTTTTCTGCCTCAAGGGCCAGGATGCCGGGTGCGGTGGCATTGACGGCATGGGCCAGGTCAGCTTCGCTCTCTGCGCGGTCGACGGCGGTATGCGCGGCCGAATTAACGAGGATGCGCGGGGCAACTTCCCGCACCACGCGGCGGATGGCGGTCACGTCCGTCAAATCCAGGGCCTTCGAGTCCAGGGCCACCACTTCTCCCAGGCAGGCCAGGGTGCGGCGCAGTTCCCAGCCCACCTGGCCGTTGCCGCCGGTTAGCAGAATTTTCATGGGTAGACCTCCGCGTCCTGCAACAGGCTGCCTACCTTGTCCTTGGCGGAAAGTGCGGGCTCTCCACTGAGTGGCCAGGGAATGCCGAGTGCTGGGTCGTTCCAGAGGACGCAGCGCTCGTGTTCCGGGGCGTAATACTCGGTGGTCTTGTAGAGAAAGTCGGCGGCCTCCGAGAGTACCAGGAAGCCATGGCCGAAGCCGGGCGGCACCCAGAGCATGTGCTTGTTTTCGGCCGAGAGCTCATGGCCGGTCCACCGGCCGAAGTTGGGCGAACTGCGACGCAGGTCGATGGCGACATCATAGACCGCGCCGCTGGTGACGCGCACCAGCTTGCCCTGCGGTCGATGCAACTGGTAATGCAGGCCGCGCAACACGCCAAGCGCCGAGCGGGAGTGGTTGTCCTGGACGAAGTCGGGATCGAGTCCCAGGCCGCTAAAGGCCTTGCGATTCCAGCTTTCCAGGAAGAAACCACGCGCATCGCCAAACACACGGGGTTCGAGCAGCAGCACTTCGGGCAATTCAGTAGGGATGATTTTCATGGGCGAGTAGTCAGTGACAAGGGGTGCGAGTGACGAGTGGCCACCCGCCGCGGTCAGTCAAAACACTTTTTCCTTCAACATGGCCAGCAGGTATTGGCCGTAGCCATTTTTCCTCAGCGGGGTGGCGAGGGCTTCGACTTGTTCGGCCGTGATGTAGCCCTGCCGGTAAGCGATTTCTTCCGGGCAGGCGACCTTCAGCCCTTGGCGTTTTTCGATGGTCTCGATGAACAGGCCGGCTTCCAGCAGCGATTCGTGGGTGCCGGTGTCGAGCCAGGCATGGCCTCTACCCATGATGGCGACATCGAGCTCGCCCCATTCCAGGTATTGCCGGTTGACATCGGTGATCTCCAGTTCGCCGCGCGGCGAAGGCTTCATCTCCCGTGCGATGTCGACTACCCGCTCATCGTAGAAATACAGACCCGTGACCGCGTAGTTGGATTTGGGCGCTACGGGCTTTTCTTCCAGGCTGATGGCATGTCCCGCAGCGTCGAACTCGACTACGCCGTAGCGCTCGGGGTCGTTCACCCGGTAGGCGAAGACGGTGGCGCCCCGGCTCTGGGCGCTGGCAGCGCGCAGGTCGTGGGCAAGTTCGTGGCCGTAGAAGATGTTATCACCCAGCACCAGGGCGCTGGGCGCACCATTCAGGAAGTCCGCGCCGATGAGAAAGGCCTGGGCCAGGCCATCCGGGCTGGGCTGCACCTCGTATTGGATGCTGAGCCCCCATTGGCTGCCGTCCCCCAGGAGTTGGGTGAAACGCGGCGTATCCTGCGGCGTGGAGATGATCAGGATCTCGCGGATGCCGGCCAGCATGAGCGTGGTCAGCGGGTGGTAGATCATCGGCTTGTCGTAGATCGGCAGGAGTTGCTTGGATACCGCCAACGTGGCCGGGTAAAGCCGGGTGCCGGAGCCACCGGCGAGGATGATGCCTTTGCGGGGAGTGGGGAGCGGGGAGGGGGGAGCGGTCATGGGTGAGCAGCCTCTTTCATTTTTCTGAGCAAGCCGCTGATCAGCTTGCTTGTCCGTTCAATCAGTTCATCAATGTGGGGGCTTTCCGGTTTGGCAAAGCCAAGCCGGGTGGCAAGCTGATACTGGGTATCCAGTTCGCTGATTGAGCCACGCGCAATGCTGAGAAAATGCGCAAATTCCCGATTGCCATCGCGAGCTGCGCCTTCTGCAATATTGCTCGGGATCGAGACCGCCGCGCGGCGCATTTGGGATACAAGACCATACAGCTCATGCGGCGGAAATGTTGCAGTCACGCGATAAACCTCTTCCACCAAATCCATGGATATCTTCCATGCTTCGAGCTGCTGATGCGGTTCACCGTTCACCGCTCCCCGCTCCCCGCACCCCGTAGTTGGTATCCACCCAGTCCCGGTACCCGCCACTCGCCACGTTTTCCACCCAATCCATGTGATCAAGGTACCACTGCACGGTCTTGCGGATGCCGGTGGCGAAAGTCTCGGAGGGTTTCCAGCCCAGTTCGCGCAGGACCTTGGCAGCGTCGATGGCGTAGCGGCGGTCGTGGCCGGGGCGATCCTTGACATAGGTAATCAGTGAGGAGTGCTGGGGGGTGAGTGCCGATGGATGCAACTCATCGAGCAGGCCGCAGACGGTGTGGACGATGTCGAGGTTGGGCATCTCGTTCCAGCCGCCGATGTTGTAGGTCTCGCCCACTCGACCCCCTGCCAGC
>CAISDD010000432.1 GCA_903883985.1 uncultured Pseudomonadota bacterium
AACGAGAACGCCAATGCCATCCCCCTTCGGAATACGCCTGCGGGAGTTTCGGGAAGCCAAGGGCCTGACATTGCAGCAGGTGGCAGACGCGGTCGGCTGCACCAAGGCCTATGTGTGGGAATTGGAAATGCGTGAGGGTCAAAAGCCCACGGCAGAACGACTGAACGCCATCGCCAAGACTCTGGGTGTCACCATCCAGGATCTCTTGGGCGAGCCAATAGGTCCGGTAGAGAATCCAAACCCACAGGATGTCGCCTTCTTTCGGGCATACGCCGGCATGACCGAGGAAGAAAAGGCCAAATACCATGAAGTAATGAAGGTCGTGTTTGGCACTACTCCGAAATCGGGCTCGGGGGTTTCTTGACCGGTACCAACGATCTCAACGCCTTCAAGGCCGCCAAGCGCATCCTCGACTTGCTCGAAGCAACCGGGTTGCGAACACTGCCGATCGATCTTGATCTGGTTCGGCAGATGCTGCCCGATACCCCGCTCGGTCGGGGAAGCGCGATCAAGGAGCCGGCCGACCTGACCTGGAACGCCAGTGAGGGCGCCTTGGTGCGCAACCCTGACGACGAGAGTGAGTGGGGGATTTTCGTGAACCCCAAGGCGCGGCCGGAACGTCGGCGTTTCACGATCGCGCACGAGTTGGGGCACTTCATCCTGCACCGAGCCAGCCAGCTCAGTTTCCTGTGCGACAAGGAAAGCGTCTACTCCGGCATCGACAACCTGAAGCAGATCGAACGCGAGGCCGACGATTTCGCCAGCAATCTGCTGATGCCCGGTGACATGCTGCGGGACAGAATCGCCGGCAAGTGCATCGACTTTCATCTGATCGGCACGCTGGCCAAGGAGTTCGGCGTGTCCCTGGAGTCGATGTCCATCCGCATCGTCAAGTACACCGAGCAGCGCGCCATGCTGGTGTATTGGGATCATGGCTTTCTAAAATACCAGTGGCCCAGCGGCAACGCGCGCAAAACCCGCGTGCGTTTGCGTCAGACCGGCGATCCACAGGAACCGTTGGCCGGCACCCTGGCCGCCGACGATTCCATAGATCAGGAATGGGATGGTGTCGATATGCCAGCGCAGGTCTGGTGCACCAGCGAGGCCGATGAGATCAAACTGCGCGAGTTGAAGCACACCTACACCGGTGGCAATCGTGTGCTGTCGCTACTGATGCTGGAGTCGGCGCCGCCCAGAACGTATTTCCGTAGCGGCTGGGAGGATGACGAGACGCGCGATACGTTTGATCGCTTTGTCGACAACGGGCAGTTTCCAGTCCGGTAGGGAGGAATCCAGATGAGCCGCTACCTGTTACTAGGAGCCGGATTCAGTAGAAACTGGGGTGGGTGGTTGGCCGCCGAAGCCTTTGAATACCTGCTCGGATGCCCCGAAGTAACCCGCAACCCTGAACTGCAAGCGCTGCTCTGGCGGAATCAGCCCAGTGGCGGGTTTGAAAATGCACTGGCTGAGGTCCAGGCCAACTTCATCCGGGCTCCCCAAGAGAACACGGCAAACCTGCAAGACCTGCAAAGTGCCGTGGCGAGAATGTTCGATGACATGAATCGCGGGTTCTTCGATCACAACGACTTCGAATTCCAGCAAGCGAGAGAGCGAATGGTCAGTACCTTCCTGACCAAGTTCGATGCCATATTCACGCTCAATCAGGATGTACTGCTCGAACACTATTACATCGACCGATATATTTCGTTGCAGTCGGATCGACGGTGGGGAGGATCATATCTGCCGGGGATGCGCCCGATCCATAACCCAAACGCCGCAAACCAGAATTCATGGGCACATCGGACATGGATGCCCGCACCGATCGATGAATTTCGGCTTGACCCGCGCATGCAACCCTATTTCAAACTCCATGGGTCATCGAATTGGCAAGAAACCTATGGTGCGCCGATGCTCATCATGGGCGGGAACAAGATGCGTGAAATCGGGTTGTCGCCCGTCTTGACCCGCTACCACCAGATATTCGAGGATTCCCTGTGCCGCCCTGAAGCGCGCCTCATGGTGATCGGCTACGGTTTTCGCGATAGCCACATCAATGAAGTCATCATGCGCGCGGTCAACGATCGAGGCATGAAGATGTTTGTCATCGCGCCGGAGGGTGGGGATCTCGCCCGTTTGGCAAACCCGACTCACGCAGCCGCCATTAGAGTTGGCACCAATCTAGAGGAAACATTTGTGCGTGGTCTTACGGGCGCATCTAGGCGACCACTACGTGACATTTTCGGCGGCGACACGATCGAGTTCAACAAGGTGATGCGCTTCTTCGAAGCCTGATTGCAGTAACGCCTACCTGCAATTGCCGGCACGTTGCGCCTCATTCAGCCGCCCAGGTCCTACCAAACGAGTTACTCCGCATGGGGTCAGTCCATAGCATGGATGGCGTTTTCCATCAGGACCGCCAACCATGTCAGAACTCGAATCTCCCTCTACTCTGCACCATCCGGCGACAGAATCTCGCCCCCGACACCCGCAACGTGAAATAGCCGACCTGCTGGCAACCGCCATCGCGCGGATGCATGCCGACCCCGGCAACGACGAGCATCAGGAAGTCAGCACAGTTAGCCTTGGCTTTACTGCCTACCAGCGCGTGAATGCGAACCCGTCTGATACAGAAGGAGTTCGAAATTGACAGCACACGCAGCCAACGTGACGGCGCAGATTGCGCAGTTACCAACCCTCCCCATGGAAAACCTCTGGGTCCTGTGGGATGAGTTCTTTGATCGCCGCCCTGGCCATCACCACCGCACCTACATCGAAAGCCGCATCGCCTACAAATTGCAGGAGCGTGCACATGGCGGTCTGCCGGCAGCGCTTCGCCGCCGCCTGGAAAAAATCGGCGAGACTGGCGAGGTGCCCAACCAGAAGCGTCGTTCGGAAAGCCAGGTCGCACCCGGCACGGTGATGGTCCGCGAATTCAACGGCATCAATCACCGGGTCGCGGTTCTGGACGATGGCCGATTCGAAGACCAGGGCCGGCCCTACAAGCGCCTATCGGCGGTGGCACGTGCCATCACCGGAAACACTTATTCCGGGCCGGTGTTCTTCGGTCTGAAGCCCTCCCACCGCGAACGGAAGAAAGGGAACGTATGAAACCGACCACTGCACGTTCTGCCCTCACACCGAAACGGCGCTGCGCGGTCTACACACGCAAGTCCACCGACGAAGGCCTCGACCAGGAATACAACAGCCTGGAGGCTCAACACGATGCCGCGCTGGCGTTCATCTCCAGCCAACGGCATGAAGGGTGGATCGCCATCGACCATGGCTACGATGATGGCGGATTCTCCGGTGGCAACATGAACCGCCCGGCGCTCAAGCGGCTGCTCGCCGATGTCGAGGATGGCCGTATCGATGTCGTAGTGGTCTACAAGATCGACCGCCTGTCGCGATCGCTTGGGGACTTCGCCAAGATCGTCGACCTGTTCGATGCCCACGGTGTGACCTTCGTATCTGTCACCCAACAATTCAATACCACCACCAGCATGGGGCGCCTGACGCTCAACATCCTGCTCTCCTTCGCCCAATTCGAGCGCGAGGTGACCGGCGAGCGTATCCGCGACAAGTTGGCGGCGAGCAAGGCCAAGGGCATGTGGATGGGTGGCGTCCCGCCCCTGGGCTATGACGTCAAGGACCGAAAACTGGTCATCAATGAACCTGAGGCGGCGCTGGTGCGCGACATCTTCACCCGCTACGCCGAGCACGGCTCTGCGGCGCAGCTGGTGCGCGAGTTGCAGATCGAGGGCCATACCACCAAGTCATGGGTGACGCAGGGTGGACGCCACCGGCAGGGACACACAATCGATCAGCAGTATCTGTTTTCGATGCTGCGCAATCGTCTCTACCTCGGCGAGATCAGCAATCACGGTCAGTCCTACCCTGGGCAGCACCAGGCGATCATCGATCGTGAGCTATGGGATGCCGCGCACACCATCATCCAGAAGCGGAAGAAAGGCCCACAGGTACGGAACACCGAAAACCCGGCGCTGTTGGCGGGGCTGCTCTACGCGCCGGATGGTCAGCGCCTGCTTCCGTCACATACCACCCAGAAGGATGGCCGCCGTTACCGCTACTACGTGCCGTACCTGGAAAAGCGCCAGGGCGCGGGGGCATCCACGCAACCCGGGCGCCGCAGCATGGGGCCCTTGCCGGCAGCCGAAATCGAAAGTGCCGTCCTGACTCAGGTGCATCAGGTCCTACAGGCACCCGAGATGATCATCGGCGTGTGGCAGGCCGGCATGGCGTTGCGGGAGAAGGATGCTTTCGATGAACCGACGGTCCTGGTCGCGATGCGGCAGATCAGCACCGTGTGGGAGCACCTGTTCCCAGCCGAGCAGCACCGGATCATGCGGCTCCTGATCGAGCGGGTCCAGCTGCGCGCCGATGGGCTGGACATCATCTGGCGCGACGATAGTTGGCACCAATTCCGCAGGGAACTGGAACGCCACCCGTTCGTTGAAGA
>CAISDD010000433.1 GCA_903883985.1 uncultured Pseudomonadota bacterium
ACGAATCCGGCGTACCCCTTGCGGGTGCAGCGCAGCCAGGTGACTCACCAGGCGTACAATCGGGTGCGTAGCGGGTTCACCCAATGGGTGAGCGCAATCGAAGGCGCAAACATCAACGTCCAAGATCCCGCACAAGGGAAAATGAGCGGTCAACTGAGGAATCAAGGTTCATGCTGCGCGTTGCCAAAAACCTCTACGATTACCGCGAGCTCATGGCCACGCTGGCCTGGAAAAATATCGCGCTGCGGTACAAGCAGGCGTATCTCGGCATCCTCTGGGCCATCCTCAAGCCGATCACGCTGATGCTGATCTTTACCCTGGTGAAGAGCTTCATCGGCATCGACAGCGGCAACATTCCCTATCCCATACTCACTTTTGCCGCTCTCATGCCCTGGACGTTTTTCCAGGAATCCGCCTCGGACGGAGTGGGCAGCGTGGTCGGCAACACCGCCCTGATCAAGAAAATCTATTTTCCGCGCGAGATATTTCCGGTCACCGCCGTGCTCACCAAGCTGGTGGAGCTAGGCATCAACTTCGTCATCCTGGCCGGCCTGATGCTGTGGTACCAGATGCTGCCCAGCGCCTACATCCTCTGGGTGCCCGCCATCCTCCTCTATACGGTCCTGGCATCGCTGACCATCGCCTTCGTCGGCGCGGCGCTCAACGTCTATTACCGCGACATGGGTCAGGCGCTGCCGGTTCTGCTCTCGCTTCTGATGTACGCCTCGCCGGTCATCTACCCCTTGCAGTTGGTCAAGGACAAGCTGCTCACCCATCAGGCCGCTGGCGATTGGTCCAACGCGCTCTATACCCTCTATACGCTCAATCCGCTGGCCGGCATCATCGAGGCCTTCCAGAACGTGGTCCTGAGAAACCAGGCGCCTGATCTGGTCGCCATGATTCCCGGCGCGATACTCGTCGCCGTCCTGCTGCCGCTGAGTTATCTCTATTTCAAACACGCCGAGGCCTATTTCGCAGATGTCATCTGAGTATTCGAGCGGCGGGCCAGGCCTCCAACGGATATCGACGCGCGTCCATGTAAAATGCGCGGCTGACTTTTCCGGGTGCTCCCCATGCTGACCGCTTCCAATCTCACCATCCAGTTCGGCGCAAAACCGTTGTTCGAGAACGTCAACGTCAAATTCGGCGATGGCAACCGTTATGGCTTGATCGGCGCCAATGGCTGCGGCAAATCCACGCTGATGAAGATGTTGGCCGGTGTGCTGGAACCCTCCGCCGGCAATGTCGCGATCGATCCGCACGAACGCATGGCCTTTCTGCGCCAGGATCAGTTCGCCTTCGAAGACGTGCGCGTGCTCGACGTGGTCTTGATGGGGCACGCCGACATGTGGCGGGTTCGGGAGGAGAAGGACGCCATTTACATGAATCCGGAGGCCAGTGAGGCGGATTATCTCCATGCGGCCGAGCTGGAGACGCACTTCGGCGAGATGGGAGGCTACGACGCCGAGGCGCGCGCCGGCGAGCTCCTGTTGGGCCTGGATATTCCCTCCGACAAACACCAGGGGCCGATGCGCGAAGTGGCCCCTGGCTGGAAGCTGCGCGTTTTGCTGGCGCAGGTGCTGTTCGCCAATCCGGACATCCTGCTGCTGGACGAGCCGACCAACAACCTGGACATCAACACCATCCGCTGGCTGGAGAACGTGCTTAACAATCGCAACTCCACCATGATCATCATCTCCCATGATCGCCATTTTCTGAACCAGGTTTGCACCCACATGGCCGACCTGGATTACCAGACGCTGAAGGTCTACCCAGGCAATTACGACGAATACATGGAGGCCTCCACCCTGGCGCGCGAACGCCAGGTTTCGGTGAGCTCGAAGTCCAAGGAAAAGATCGCCGAACTGGAAGAGTTCGTGCGCCGCTTCCGCGCTAACAAGTCGAAGGCGCGCCAGGCCACCAGCCGCATGAAGATGATCGACAAGATCAAGGTGGAGGACGTGAAGCCGTCCAGTCGCCAGTATCCATGGATACGTTTCGACTACGACGAGAAGGAAAAGCTGCACCGCAATGCTTGCGAGGTCGAGGATTTGAGCTTCGCCTATGAACCCGGGCGGCCGGTGTTGCGTCACCTCAGCTTCAACATCGCCGCCGGCGACCGGGTGGCAATCATCGGCGAGAATGGCGTCGGCAAGACCACCTTGCTGCGCCTGCTGGTCGGCGAACTCGCCGCCCAAACGGGGCGGATGAAATGGGCGGAAAAGGCCAAATCGGGCTATTTCGCCCAGGACCATTCCGCCGATTTTGCGTCCGACGAACCACTCACCGATTGGATCAGAGCTTGGGTGCACGCCGGAGGCGAGGTTAGCAACACTCAGGGCAACGACGTCGAAACCCTGATCCGTGGCACCTTGGGCCGACTGCTATTCTCCGGCGACGACGTGAAGAAACCGGTGCGGGTGATTTCCGGCGGCGAACAAGGCCGCATGCTGTTCGGCCGCCTGATGCTGCTGCGCCCCAACGTGTTGCTGTTGGACGAGCCGACCAACCACCTGGACATGGAGTCCATCGAGTCCTTGAACGGCGGCCTCGACAAATACAGCGGCACCCTGGTGTTCGTCTCGCACGACCGCCAGTTCGTGTCCACCCTGGCTAACAAGATCATCGAATTGAAACTCGACGGCAGCCATGTTATCTACGAAGGCGGCTACGAGGAATACCTGGCCAGCCTGGGACTGCAATGAGGATGCATCCTGCCGCCATTTTGGTGCGGGGAAATCCGCATCTTCGAAATGGAGTTTTGTAACCCGTTAATAGAAGGAGAAGGAAATGAAAAAGCGGATGCTTATCTCATGCGTACTGATGATGGGTTTGAGTGCTTGTTTTATCGTGCCCCCCGACCGGGGCGACCATGAGAGAGAACAGGGCCATCGCGATCATCAAGGGGATCGCGGTGATCATGGGGGCAACGATAGCGGCCGTGCTCGCGATCATGATCGCGAGCATGGGGCCGACCACTAAGCTATTCCTGCCCTGCCAGCCGGCAGGGTCATCGGGGGGTATGCGCTTCTGCTAGGTCGAGGATCGTCGTTCGCATGAGAGCCCATCCTTGCGCGCTAGAATGGACGCACCGTTCCTTTCACAAACCCGCCATGTATACCCTGACCCGCTCTCTTTTGCTCCTCGCGCTGCTGCCCTTGGCCGGTTGTGTGCAGGACAGCGCTTCCTATTCCTTCCCGGAGAAGAATCACGCCATCACGCTGGTGCGCAATCAGGACTGGTTCTGGCAGAACACCTTGCAGATCCGGGCGATCACCGTCCGCCTGCCGGAATGCAACGGCGGCCTGGACATCGCGAAGGTGCCTGTTGATGCCCCTGTAGATCTATACCAGGCGCCGGATGTTTACCCGGAACCTCTGTTCCTGCTCAAGATCGGCAAGCGGGTATTCGCCGCTAGCACCCAGTCCTGCCGCGTCCAGCGGTTCGATGCTGCGCCGCCGGACCTGGGGAAGAAAATGGGCGCTTTCCGCGTCAAGGACGGCACTTTCCAGTTCATTCCCGCCGATCCTGGCGACTCTTAAAGAGAATAACTCATGCGTTATGCCGATCTGCGCGACTTCATCGCGCAACTGGAGGCGCGCGGCGAGCTCAAGCGCATCAAGACCTTGGTCGATCCGAATCTTGAAATGACGGAGATCGGCGATCGCGTGTTGCGCGCGGGTGGTCCCGCGCTGCTGTTCGAGAACCCCAAGGGCCAGAGTACGCAAATGCGCATACCGGTGCTCACCAATTTGTTTGGCACGGTGAAGCGGGTGGCCCTGGGGATGGGCGAGGAAGATCCGGCGCGATTGCGTGAAATCGGAAAATTGCTGGCCTACCTGAAGGAACCGGAACCGCCGCGCGGCTTGAAGGACGCCTGGGATAAATGGCCGGTGCTGAAACAGGTGCTGAACATGACGCCATCGGTGGTGCGTTCGCCGGCCTGCCAGGAGGTGGTGTGGGAGGGCAAGGATGTTGATCTTGCGCGTCTGCCTATCCAGACCTGCTGGCCGGACGATGTCGGTCCTTTGCTGACCTGGGGCCTGGTCATCACCCGAGGTCCGCACAAGCCGCGGCAGAATCTGGGCATCTACCGGCAGCAGGTCATTGGCCCGAACAAACTCATTATGCGCTGGCTGGCGCATCGCGGCGGCGCTCTGGATTTCCGCGAATTCCAGGCCGTCCATCCGGGCAAGCCGTTTCCGATCTGCGTGGCCATCGGTGCCGACCCGGCGACCATACTGGGTGCGGTAACGCCGGTGCCTGACAGCCTCTCCGAATACCAGTTCGCCGGTCTCCTGCGCGGCGCCAAGACCCTGGTTTCCAAGGCATTGGGCAGCGACCTGCAAGTGCCAGCCACGGCGGAAATCGTCCTGGAAGGCGTCATCCATCCGGGAGAAACCGCGCTGGAGGGGCCGTTCGGCGACCATACCGGCTATTACAACGAGCAGGAAACCTTTCCCGTGTTCACCGTGGAGCGCATCACCCTGCGCCGCGATGCGATCTACC
>CAISDD010000434.1 GCA_903883985.1 uncultured Pseudomonadota bacterium
ACAGGAGATCAATGGGAGTCATTCCAAGATCAATATGGAATTTGCCTGCACCTTGAGCCGCATCGACGTGCAGAAGAACCCCATGCTCAACTGCTAAAGTTGCAACCTCATCGATGGGTTGCATCACGCCTGTCTCGTTGTTGGTGTGCATCAGCGATACCAGCAAGGTGTCGGGCCTTAGCGCTGCGGCGATAGCCTCGGGTTCTACCCATCCGCGACTGTTTGGAGAGAGGTAGGTGATCTCGTATCCCTCACGTTCCAGCGACTCACAGCAGGCAAGCACAGCCTTATGCTCGATCTTGGACGTAATAAGATGCCGACCCTGTTCGGCATGGGCTAGCGCCAGGCCACGCAAAGCGAGGTTATTGGCTTCGGTCGCGCCAGAAGTAAAGATGATTTCGTCGACCTCGCAGCCAAGCTCCGCAGCAATCTGCGCACGTGCCGACTCGACGACGGACGCGGCCGCTCGCCCAAGCGCATGTGCAGTCGAGGACGGGTTCGCGAAGGTCGCCGCGCTAGCCATCTGCTCCACCATCGCAGCCAACACCTCCGGTGCTATTGTCGTCGAAGCTGCTGTATCAAAATACAGTGGGTGCTGTGGGTTGTTAGTGGTCATCATGGGAGTACATCGAATGTGACGCCCGATTTGGCGTTACGGTGTGATCTGAAAGACCAACGCAAACTTGCCGTGCTTCTGTGCCGGTGAGCCATCGTAGGCCTCTTCGGCAGCGACTTTCGATCAACCAAGTTTTCAGCGGCCGGAGTGCTGTCATCGCCGGAGTCCACAGAGTATCTGTAAATATGAGGGTGTGCCATGGTCTGGCCGGCGGCTTCGCCATGGTTGATGCCGATGCTGTAGCCATCCGGGTGATGGCTTTCGACGAGGATCGCCTTGGCCCGGTTGAGTGCCTGGAGCAGGGCGGTCTGCTCCACTTCCGTGACTTTGAATAGCGTGGCGAAATGGCGGCGTGGCGAAATGGCGGCGGGGCGGGGATGGCGGCGGGGCGGGATGAGTGCGTGGCCGGGAGAATCCGAGAAGCCGTCCAGATAGGTGACGGCGAGTTCGTCCTCGGCCAAGGTGCGGGAGCCGTCAATCGCGCAGAAGGGGGAGGAATCGATGGCGCTCAAGGCGGGTTGCTCATACCGTTTTTGACCTGGCTTGACTTTGATTCATTTCGGCTAGTCCTCGATCCACCCACACTGATTCCTGGCATTCTCCCACAGCACCTGGCATCAGGGCTTGCCCAGAACGACTCGCTGCTACTTGCCGTCCGCCGGCCTCTTCCTGAACTGCGTTTTACCCTGTGCCGCCATGCGGCGCAGGAATGCTGGGGGCAGCTACTTCGCTGGCCAGGCTCTTGGGTTCTTCCTTGGCCGACAGCCGGGTGTTCATGCGCCGGCTGGAGAACACGGCTTCCTTTGCGAAGCGCACCTCGTCCTTTTGCCGAGCGAGTTCAGTCACCTTATGCGCGTGGCCGGCGATGAGGGCGGACTTCAGGGGAACGAGAATGACGCGGGGATCTTGTTGATTTTGCATGCGGCCTCCTGATCGTGGCGCGGGCGTGATTGCTCCGCTGTGGACAGAAGATAGCGGTCGCAAGTCTCGCCAAATGAGACTGCGGTTTGTGACCTTGCAACCGTTCGGCTTATGCTGATTGCACGGCTACCCAGGAACCACAGGTCGTAGCGATGGAGCCCCCATGAACCAGACTGAACGCTTCTACAAAATTGATCAGATGATCTCGGACGGGAAGCTGGTCACGTTCCCGCAGATGCAGGAGGCGCTCGAGGTATCGCGTACCACCTTAAGGCGGAAACTGTAGTACATGCACAACCGCCTGAACGCGC
>CAISDD010000435.1 GCA_903883985.1 uncultured Pseudomonadota bacterium
GCTTCAACCCGTGGCTTCAAAAAGAAATCATCGCGGCAGCGCCGGTCTCCTGCCGGCTGTTTTCAAAGACGCAGGCAAGGATGCCTGCGCTACAGGGACTCGCCAGTGCTTCTTCAACCTGCCTGGGCTGGTTACATCACTACCCCGCGTGAACGGGCGCTGACCGCACTATGCCGTGACTCATTGAGAAGTTACCCCGTCGGCGGGTGCTGGCCGTGGTCGACCCTGGCGTGGGCGGACCGCGTGTAGCAGCGGCCTGGTCGAGCCGGGCTCGAATCTCGAGGTGCAGGGACGGGCACTGCCCTGGCGCGAGGTATTCATGGAGGCCGGAAGGGGCGAGTCTGGTATGTGAACGGTTCCGGCCTCATCGAGATCGCCGTGAACCGGGGCAGTCCCTGCAACTGGGCCTGAAACTGGGCGACCCGGTCGGCCTCCCCGAACCACAGGGAGCCACCGACATTGAGGGGGCGCCGGGTATTGCGATTCAGCCACGCAGGGCGGGCGTCACGTGCGGCCCGATGGCCTGGAGCAACTGCACGAAGACCTTGGGGCTGCCCGCCACTATATTGCCAGACTGGAGGTAGTTTTCCTCGCCGGCAAAGTCGCTGACCAGGCCGCCGGCCTCGATCACCAGCAGACAACCCGCGGCGATATCCCAGGGGTTGAGCCCGATCTCGAAGAAACCATCGGTACGGCCAGCCGCCAGCCAGGCAAGATCGAGTGCAGCGGAACCGGGGCGGCGCAGACCGGAGGTCTTCTGCACCAGGTCGCGAAACATGCCGGTGTAGGCATCCAAATGGGTGAAGTCGCGGTAGGGAAAGCCGGTGCCTATGAGCGCATCCTGCAATTTGTCACGTTTACCAACACGAATGCGGCGATCATTGAGGAAGGCGCCACCGCCCCGACTCGCGGTATAGAGGTCGTTGCGAACGGGATCGTAAATGACTGCCTGATCGAGCTTGTCGCGATGCAACAGGGCGATCGACACGCAAAACTGGGGAAAGTCGTGCAGAAAATTGGTGGTGCCGTCGAGCGGGTCGATCACCCAGCGGTATTCCGCATCGGCCGCCGTGCCAGAAGTGCCCGACTCCTCGGCTAGAATCGAGTGGCTGGGATAGGCATCCAACAAGGTCGTGATGATGACCTGCTCCGCCTTCTGGTCGATCTCGCTGACGAAATCGTTTTCCCTTTTGGATTTCACCGTCAGGCGATCCAGGTTATGACTGCCCTGGCTGATGACCTTGCCGGCGGCGCGGGCGGCCTTGATGGCCGTATTGAGCATGGGATGCATGGTAGGCTAAAGAACGTTTGAGTCGGACCAGGATTTTACCTTGAACACCAGCCACACCCTCGCAAACATCCGCATCGTCTTGCTGGAAACCAGCCACCCGGGCAATCTCGGCGCGGTCGCTCGTGCCATGAAGGTCATGGGGCTCTCCGACCTGGCCCTGGTCAACCCTCGCTGCGAGATCGACGCAGAAGCGCGCGCCCGCGCCTCCGGGGCGGTGGACGTACTGGAAAACGCCCGCATCCATGCCAGCCTGGATGCTGCGCTAGCCGATGTAGCCCTGGCCGCTGCCTGCACCTCGCGCCGCCGCGACCTGCCTCACCCCGCCTACACCCCGCGCCAGGCTGCGCCCAAACTCCTGGGACTGGCTCTGACACGGCCGGTGGCCCTGGTGTTCGGCTCGGAAACCTATGGCCTGTCGAACGAGCAACTGATGAAATGCCGCTGGCTGCTCAACATCCCCAGCAACCCGGAGTATGCGTCCTTGAACCTGGGAGCCGCCGTGCAGGTGCTGGCCTACGAACTGCGCAGCCACCTGGACGACCGCATCCTGGCACTGCCGGAATTCGAACCGGCCTCGCACGCGGCCGAGCAGGCCATGCTGGTGGAAATGGAAAAGACCCTGGTCGAAATCGGCTTTCATGACCCGAAGAATCCCAGGCGCCTCATGCCTCGCCTGCGCCGCTTCTTCGCCAGGACCGGCCTGGAGCAGGAGGAAGTCGCTATCTGGCGCGGAGTGCTAAGCGCGATTCAGAAAAACCGCACCTTCGTGCCACCAACGCCCGCCAACGCCGCGCCACTGGCCGGACAGCAAGACAGCCCCGATGATCGTCACCCGCTGGCATAGGCTGACCGCCCCCACTGCTACCCGAAGGCGATGAGCGCATCCAGGCGTTGCCGTGCCGCGCCGCTGACCAGCGCCTGGCGTGCCAGCACGACGCCTTCGGCCAGACTCTCGGCGCGGTCGGCGGCGAGCAGGGCAGCACCGGCATTGAGGGCGACGATGTCCTGTTCCGGGCAGGGTACGCCGGAAAGCGCGAACAGCAAGCGCGCCTTGGCCTCGCCCACATCGGCGACGGCGAAATGGCTGGAGGCGCAGCGCGCCAGGCCGAATTGCTCGGGCGTGACCACGTATTCGTGTATCTCGCCGTGGCGCAGTTCCGCGACCCAGGTTTCTCCACCCAGACTGATTTCATCGAGTCCATCGGCGGCATGCACGATGAGTACGTGGCGGCTTCCCAGTTCGCGCAACACCTCGGCCAGGAGTCGGGTGAGGTCGCGGTGGAATACCCCCATGACCTGATGCGGAGCGCCGGCGGGGTTGGTGAGCGGCCCCAACAGGTTGAACAGGGTGCGTACGCCGAGTTCGCGGCGCACCGGAGCTGCGTGTTTCATCGCGCTATGGTGGTTGGGCGCAAACATGAAACCCAGGCCGATCTCGCGCACCGCCCGGGCGATCTTTTCCGGCCCCAGATTGACGTCGACACCCAGTGCTTCCAGCACGTCGGCGCTGCCGGACTTGGAAGACACCGAGCGACCGCCATGCTTGGCGACATGAGCCCCGGCCGCAGCGGCCGCGAAGGCGGCAGCGGTTGAGATGTTGAAGGTATGGGCACCATCGCCACCGGTGCCGCAGGTATCGACCAGATGTTCGACCTCCGCCAGCGACACCTTGACGGAGAGTTCGCGCATGACGCTGGCCGCTGCGGCGATTTCGCCGACCGTCTCACCCTTGCAACGCAGGGCGCAGATAGCGCCTGCAACCTGCGCGGGCGTGAGTCCCCCGGTCATGATGGCGCGCATCAGATCGAGCATTTCCTCCTTACCGAGGTCGCCGCGATGTACCAACTTGTCGAGCAAATAGGGGTAGTTCATCGTCCGGCCTCGGTCAGAAAATTCTTGAGCAGTGCGTGCCCGTGTTCGGTAAGTATGGATTCTGGGTGGAATTGCACGCCTTCCACGGTCAGGGTCTTGTGGCGCACACCCATGATCTCGCCGTCGTCGGTCCATGCGGTGATTTCCAGGCAGTCTGGCAGGCTTACTCGCTCGATCACCAGGGAATGGTAGCGGGTGGCGATGAAGGGATTGGGCAAGCCATGGAACACGCCCTGGTCGCCATGGTGGATGGGCGAGGTCTTGCCGTGCATGAGCTGTTTGGCATGCACGATCTTGCCGCCGAAGGCCTGGCCTATGCTCTGGTGCCCCAGACAGACGCCGAGGAGCGGAATGCGGCCGGCGAAAGCCTCGATCACCGGCACAGAGATGCCCGCCTCGCTCGGGGTACATGGGCCGGGGGAGATGACGATGCGATCCGGTCGCATCGCCTCGATATCCGCGATGCTGATTTGGTCGTTTCGCTGGACCCGCACGTCTTCACCCAACTCCCCGAAGTACTGCACGAGGTTGTAGGTGAATGAATCATAATTGTCGATCATCAGAAGCATAAAGCACCTAACATATTGATTCTAATGTTTTATGTTCAAAGTATACAGGGTTTATATCCTGTTCCTTATCCTGTTTTTCCGTCGCTTGAAGGGCGAGGGAACACCCGGAGCCGAGAAAACGATAAAATTAAGCTGCCGGCGCAGACCCTCATCCCCGGCCCTTCCCCCGGAGGGGGAAGGGGGTTTATCGTTCCCACGCTCCAGCGTGGGAACGCAGTTTTGGA
>CAISDD010000436.1 GCA_903883985.1 uncultured Pseudomonadota bacterium
TGAAAACACTGCGCACGGCCGTTCACGGGGTCTCTTGGCGTTATGGCTTCTGGTGTTCCTGTCGTTATTCCGGATTCCCGGCGCCCTCGCCGCAGAGCCACTCAGGCTTGCGCTTTCCTTGACGCCGCTGTCGCTGCCCATATTCGTCGCCCAGCACCAGGGTTATTTCACCGCGGAGGGCCTGGTTCTCAAGGTCAACGAAGTGATCGGCGGACACCGCAGCCTGCAACAGGTGATCGAAGGGAAGGCCGACCTGGCGACCTGTTCGGAAGCCGTGCTCGTGATCAATAGTTTCCAGCGCCAGCAGTTTGCCGCGATCGCCACCTTCGTCACCAGCGATGATGACGTGAAGGTCATCACCCGAGGCATTAGCCGCCCACAGCAACTCGCGGGCAAGCGCATCGCAACCGTGGTCGGTGCTGCCAGCCATTATTACCTGGACACGCTGCTGCTGTTGAATGGCGTCGACCCGAAGACGGTTCAAGTCGTCGATCTTCAGCCAGAAACCATGACGGAAGCCTTAAGACAGGGAAAGGTAGACGCCATCAGCATTTGGGAGCCGTACCCGTTCAATACGCTGACGACGGTTCCCGCGAGCAGGATGCTGGCGAAATCCGGTGGCTATATGGAGACCTTCAACCTCATCGCACACAAGAAACTGCTTGGGGTTCGCGACGGCGATCTCGTCAAATTGCTTCGTGCCCTGGACCATGCACAACAGTTCATCAAAGACGAGCCCTTGAAGGCGCAGGCCATCCTGCGCGAACGACTCCACGTCGACCAATCGTTCATCGAATGGATCTGGCCGCGCTACAACTATCGCCTCACCCTGGCGCAGTCGCTGCTCACCACCATGGAAGGCGAGGCCCGTTGGGCAGTGGCCGAAGGCTATGCCGCAGACAAGCGCTCACCGAACTATCTGGACTTCATCTACACCAAGCCCTTGCGCCAGCTTCGCCCTGACGCGGTCGGCATTGATGATTGACCTATGAGAATCAGAACACTGCTGAGCGCTTCCGTCCTGGTCTCCGTACTGATGGTGATGGGACTGGGTGTTGCCAACTGGTTTGTCACGGTCAAGATGACCGAAATTTCCCGTGAACAGGAACTGGCTCAGACCTTCTCTCACAACGTATCCAGCCTGGTCGCCCTCACCCACGAATATGTCATGTATCCCGAGGAGAGGGCCGCGCGACAATGGTGGAAGTACCACGCCAGTATCCTGGGCGCGCTCGAAACTCGGGCGAACGACCATCCCCAGGCATCCACCGAAGCGATCGCCCAGGCCAGGTCGCTTGCCGAGATTTTCCAAAAACTGGTCGCTGTGAGTTCGAGCACGAGTGACCTGAGAGCGCGTCAACTCAACCTTCTGGTGAGCCAGTTGGTCAGCAATACCCAGTTTCTTGATGAAACGGCGAAGCGCTGGGTCGTAGAGGCGCTCGCGCTCCAACACCACACGGAAGGGGTATTTCACATTCTGGCCATCGCCATTCCCGCGCTGATGCTGCTGATTCTGCTTGTCCTGGCCATGCTCCTGTACCGGCGCGTTCTGCGACCATTGTCCGCACTGCACCGAGTCGTACTCTCGGTTGCACAAGGGGATTTTTCGCGGCGCAGCGCCACTAGTGCTCGGGATGAATTGGGCGACTTGTCGCGTACATTCGATGCGATGGCCGTGGATCTCGTGACACGGTTACGCCAGGAAATCGCAGAACGCACCCAGGCTACTCAAATCTTGGCCGAAAGGGAAGTGGATCTGGCAGAGGCGCAACGCATCGCCCATATCGGCAGTTGGCGCTGGGATGCCAGGACGGATGCCGTCGTGGCGTCCGAGGAAGTTTGCCGGATCTACAAACGAGCCTCCATCCCGCCGTTTGCACAACAGAGCGGGGTCATGTACCCCACGCCGGCATGGAATACTTTGAACGCCGCCTTGCAACACGCCGTTCGAACGGGAACCGGCTTTGACCTGGATCTTCCCGCGCTATGCGGCGATGGCAGCCAGATATGGATACACACCCGCTGCGACCCGGTGCGTAACGCGAGCGGAGAGGTCGAAGGTTTGCGCGGCACGGCGCAAGACATCACCAGTCGCAAACAGACCGAGATTGCGCTGCATCTGAGCGAGCAGCGTTTTCGCCAGTTGTTCGACCATGCCGACGCGGTAGCCATTCTGGGCTACAGGGCCGACGGCATCGTGACTTACTGGAACAAGGCATCCGAGAAGGTCTATGGCTACACAGCCGAGGAGGCTCTGGGGCGCAACCTGCTCGACCTGATCTGCCCGGAATCTATGCATGAAAGAATCGATGGCTCCATCCCCTGGACGCTCGATGACCGTCTTCCGTCCGGTCGCATGCTTCTCAAGCACAAGCTGGGGCATACCGTACCCAGTTATCTAAGCCACACCGTCGTCAAGACCGAGGGGCAGAACCCGGAATTTTTCTGCATGGGCATCGATCTGGGCGACCTGGAACAGGCCCAGGAGAATGTACGCAAGCTCTCCGAAGCCGTGGCCCAGAATCCAAACGCCATCATGATCACCGATCCCGACGGCCGTATTGAGTACGTCAACCGCGCTTTCACCGAAACCACCGGCTTTTTATTCGACGAAGCCCAAGGGCAGTCCGCCGGTTTTCTCGGAGAAAAACTCACTCCGGCTGCGACCTATGAGAGCCTGTGGTCAACCCTACAGGATGGAGGCACTTGGCAAGGAGAATTCATCAACCGCAAGAAAGATGGCAGCACACAGCTCGTCAATGCCCATATCGCGCCCATCCGCCAGGCGGATGGGCGGATCAGCCACTACGTCGCCATACACGAAGACATCACCGAGAAGAAACGCAATGCGGAAGATCTCGACCGCCACCGCCACCATCTGGAAGAACTATTGGCCGAACGCAGCGGCGACCTGATCCGCGCCAATGCGGAATTGATCATGGCGCGCGATGTGGCTGAAGCTGCGAGCCGTGCAAAAAGCACCTTCCTGGCCAACATGAGCCACGAACTGCGCACCCCCATGTATGCCATCATGGGCATGACCGACCTGGCACTGCGTCACACGACCTACCCAAAGTTGCGCGATCGACTTACCAAGGTTACCCAGGCATCCCAGCACCTGCTTCATGTCATCAACGACATCCTCGACATCTCCAAGATCGAGGCCGAGCGACTCACCCTCGAACAAGTCGATTTCAAACTCGGCGAGGTACTGGAAAACCTAATGAGCCTGATCGGCAACAAGGCCGCAGAAAAGGGGCTCAAGCTGTATTCCGACCTGCCACAGGACACAGCCCGCTTATCTCTTCTGGGCGACCCTTTGCGTCTGGGCCAGATCATGCTCAATCTCGCCAGCAATGCGGTCAAGTTCACCGCGCAGGGTAGCATCGTCATGCGTATCCGCATGCTGGAAGAAAGCCCGCGTGATGTGCGGCTACGCTGCGAAGTACAGGATACCGGCATCGGCATTTCCGCCCAGGATCAGGAGCGGCTGTTCACCGCTTTCGAGCAGGCGGATGGCTCAACGACCCGCAAATACGGTGGCACGGGCCTGGGGCTGGCAATCAGCAAACGCCTGGCGCAATTGATGGGCGGCGAAATCGGGGTGGAAAGCCAGGCCGGAACAGGCAGCACCTTCTGGTTTACCTTCCGACTGGGCAAGGGTTACGGCGCGGCACCGAGCGCGGTGATCGAGAACGATACGGCGGAAGTGAGGCTTAAAACCCGTTACGCGGGGACGCGTGTCCTGCTGGCCGAGGACGAACCGATCAACCAGGAGGTTTCCAGAAGCCTGCTGGAAGATGCCGGCCTCGTGGTGGATCTGGCCGAAGATGGCGCCCAGGCGCTGGAGATGGCACGGAACACCGACTACGCACTGATTCTGATGGATATGCAGATGCCGAACCTCGACGGCCTGGATGCGACCAGGGCCATCCGGGCACTGCCCCGGTGCAGCCACACCCCCATCCTCGCAATGACGGCCAACGCCTTCGCCGAAGATCGCCAAAGATGCATCGCGGCGGGGATGAACGACTATATCCCCAAGCCGGTCAATCCAGACAAGTTATTCGAGATATTGCTGAAGTGGCTGGCACGGGCCTGAGGGGCAAGCACCACGAGCGCGCCCAACAATGGTTCCTGGGGCAACGCCCCAGGACTGAAGAACACCTCCAAAAGGGGGAAGAAGTCAGCGCCGAAGGAATTTCACAGGCGATACCAGTCCCCCCCCTTTGGAAACGGGGGGTTAGGGGGGATTTTTATCGTTCCCACGCTCCAGCGTGGGAACGCATCCCATGGCGCTCCAGCGCCCCGTAGTCTCGTTGCCTTGAAAGCCGTCGTGCTGGCGCAGATGCGTCCAGCTATCGAGGAGGAATTGCACCGCATCCGGGCGGGTAA
>CAISDD010000437.1 GCA_903883985.1 uncultured Pseudomonadota bacterium
AAATGCGCGGAGACCCGCAGCCCCTGGATCTCGGCGTAATAGGGATGTTCTTCCGGGTTCAGGCGATTCGTAAACAGTTGCTCGACCCCCGGCCCGCCAAACTGACCAGGCGGCAGACTGATGTTATGGACCACCAGCAGCGAAACCGCACAGCCCTCGGGGCGGGCATCGCAATGCGGCGAGTCGACCCTGCGGGCACCCGGCAGCCAGCCCTCCTCGTCAACGCCCCCAAACTCACGATTCACCATTTGCCGCCCCCCTGTCAATTCTAAAGTGGACCCCGATTTCAAGGCAGGTTTAACGGGCATGGCGAGTAAGCCGCCAGCGGGTGATGAACGTTCATAGGGTCAGGTCTTTCCTTTTCCCGGCAAGAATGCACGAGGCAAAAGGAAAGACCTGACCCTGGGTGTGCTACCTTCCCCCGCTGACGGCCGCGAGGATGCCCGCGAGCAAGGCAGTGGGTGTGGGCGGGCATCCTGGCACTTCGACGTCCACCGGGATGACGTTGGCGATCTTGCCGCAGGAGGCGTAATTTTCGCCGAACATGGCCCCTGCCATGCCGCAGCCGCCGGCGCAATCGCCCATGGCCACCACCCACTTGGGTTCCGGGGTGGCGTCATAGGTACGCTTTAGCGCGGTTTCCAGGTTGCGCGAGACCGGGCCGGTGACCAGAAGCACGTCTACGTGGCGCGGGCTGGCGGCAAACTTCACGCCGAGGCCCTCGATATTGTAGTGGGGGCCACCCAGTGCGTGGATTTCCTGTTCACAGCCGTTGCAGGAGCCGGCATCGACATGGCGGATCGAGATCGCCTGGCCGAAGACCTTGAGGATGTCGGCGTGCAATTCCTGGTCCCGTGTGCGCAATGACAGATCCGGCGCGGGCGCGGGTTCCGAGACGATGCCGGTCTTGAATATCTTCTGAAGGAGGAGGTGGGTGGCCATGGGAGTGGGGAGTGGGGAGTGGGGAGTGGGGAGCGGGGAGCGGGAAGTGAGGAGTGGGGAGCGGGGAGCGGGGAGTGGTGTTACCGCTCCCCGCTCTCCCATTACAGATCTTGTCCGCTGTAACTCAAGTTGAAGGATTTGTTGATCAACGGGAAATCCGGAACGATGTTGCCCAGGATGCCCACTTCCAGGAGCGGCCAGTTCTGCCAGGAAGGGTCGTGGGGGTGGACCCGGTCCAGCCTGCCGTCCTCCGCGATGCGCAGCGCCACGATCACTTCGCCACGCCAGCCCTCGACCCAACCGATGCCCTCGCGCACCCCCGCGGCCGGATTGAGCGGCGCCTGGATGGCGCCAGCCGGCAGGCCCTTGAGCAGGGCACGGAGCAAACGCATGGATTCGAACACCTCGGCGAAACGCACCTCGGAACGGGCCTGCACGTCGCCCTTGCGGGCGGTGGCCATGGCCACGTCCAGCGTGTCATACGGCGCCTGCGGGAACTGGGCGCGAGCATCCCATGCCTGGGCGCTGGCGCGGCCGGCCAGGCCGGTCAGCCCCAAACGCGCGGCCAGGGCCGGCTTGCACACGCCGGTGTTCACGAAGCGGTCCTGCAAGGTGGCGTGTTCGTCGTAGATCACCTTGAGGTCGCGCACTTCGGCCTCGATGCGCTTGCTGGCGGCGCGCAGTGCCTTCCTGCCGGCCTCATCCAGGTCCACCGCGACCCCGCCGGGGACGATACGGTCGAACAGATAGCGGTGGCCGAACAGCTTGGCCGTGAGACGCAACCAGTCTTCCTTGAGTCGCCAGAACTGCATGAAACCGAAACTCAGCGCCACATCGTTACCCATATAGCCCAGGTCGCCCAGGTGGTTGGCGACCCGCTCGATCTCCAGGAACAGGGCGCGCAGCCAGGCCGCACGGTCCGGAACGGCGCTGAGCGTGGCCTGCTCCACCGCCATGCAGTAGGCCCAGGCGAAGGCGACGTGGGAATCGCCGGAGACACGGCCGGCGAGCTTCGCGCCGGCGGCCAGGTCCATGCCGACGAAACGCTTCTCCACGCCCTGGTGGGTGTAGCCCAGACGCTGTTCCAGCTTGAGCACGCGGTCACCGATGATGGAAAAACGGAAATGCCCTGGCTCGATGGTGCCTGCGTGGATCGGTCCCACCGGGATCTCATGGACACCGTCGCCTTCGACACGGATGAAGGCGTAGCCGTCAACTTCAGCGAGTGGCTTGTGGCAAGTGGCAAGTGGCGATTCGCTACTTGCGACTCGCGCGACGAAGTCGCTACGCAAGGGGAATTCGTCTTCGTTCCAGGCCTTGTGGCGCAGCCATTTACGAGTGTCCACCGCGCCTGCGGCCCGGATTCCTAGCAGATCGAAAGTGGCCCGCTGCATGCGGTCGGCTTGCGGGAAGATGGCGGACAGGTCGGGATAAGCCGGTTCTGTTTCCGGCAAGGCGGCACTGATCCAGACCAGGCCGGCGGCGGTGATGCAGGCGATGTGAATCGCGTAGCCTGCGTCCCTCACCCCCGGCCCCTCTCCCGCCTGCGGGCGAGGGGAGCTTCGCGAGTCGCTATCGCGACTGTTGTTGACGAAGCGATCATCGGAGCCCCACAGCGCCACCAGTTGGCCGCCTTCGTCTTTCACCGCCTGGGCCAGCGCGGGCAGATTCGCGGCATCGACCCGGCCACGCCGGATATGGGCAGCGATTTGAGTGAGGTTCCAGTCTTGCGTGCCGATTGTCATCGCGTGTCCATAAGTAACGGTATCCGCCTTACATATTCCATCTCACCCTCCCAGCAGGGCTGCGGCCTGGCGGTACCACTGCGCCAGGTAGGGCGGGATGAACAGCCCGAGCATCAGTACCAACCCCAGGTGCAGGAACACCGGCACCAGCGCGGGCTGGTGCGGCAGGGCAGGCAACTCGGTCTCGCCGAACACCATGGGCTGCACGCGACCAAAGATGGAGGCAAACGCCACCCCCAGGGCCAGGAGCAGGAAGGGCGTGGCCCAGGCATGCTCGTGCATGGCCGTGGTGATGATCAGGAACTCACTGGCGAACACCCCGAAAGGCGGCACTCCCAAAATGGCAATGGTGCCCAGCATCAGGCCCCAGCCGATGGTGGGGCTGGTCTTGATCAGGCCGCGGATGCCGTCCATCAACTGGGTGCCGGCCTTCTGGGTGGCATGGCCCACGGCGAAGAAGATGGCCGACTTGGTCAGGCTGTGCATGGTCATGTGCAGCAACCCGGCAAAACTGGCCACCGGGCCACCCATGCCAAAGGCGAAGGTGACCAAGCCCATGTGCTCAATGGAGGAGTAGGCGAACATCCGCTTCACATCGGTCTGACGCTTGATCAAGAAGGCGGCCACCACCACCGAGAGCAGGCCGAAGCCCATCATCAGTCCGCCGGCCATGCTGACGCCCTCGACCTGGCTGCCTAAAGCCCCGTCCACCAGCACCTTGGAACGCATCACCGCATACAACGCGACGTTGAGCAGCAGGCCGGAGAGCACGGCGGACACGGGCGTTGGGCCTTCGGCATGGGCATCGGGCAGCCAACTGTGCAGCGGGGCCAGGCCCACCTTGGTGCCGTAGCCCACCAGCAGGAAGACAAAGGCCAGTTGCAGCACGGTGGGTTCCAGTTGCGCCTTGACTGCGTTCAAGTGGGTCCAGAGCAGGGCGGTGCCGCCGGAGCCTAGGACTTTCTCCGCCGCGAAGTAGAGCAGGATGGTACCGAACAGGGCTTGGGCGATACCCACACCGCACAGGATGAAGTATTTCCAGGCGGCTTCCAGGGAGGCCGGTGTGCGGTAAAGGGACACCAGCAGCACCGTGGCCAGGGTGGCCGCCTCCATGGACACCCAGAGGATGCCCATGTTGTTGGTCGTCAGCGCCAGGAGCATGGCGGCGATGAACACCTGGTAGCTGCTGTGATAGAGGCGCAAGCGTTTGTCGTTGAGGCGGCCGTGCTCCTTCTCGATGCGCATATAGGGGCGCGAGAACAGCGAGGTGGTGAAAGCCACGAAGGCGGTCAGCGCCACCAGGAAGACGTTGAACGGGTCGATGAAGAACCAGCCCTCGCCGGCCACCACCATGGGGCCGTGGGCGATGATGCGGGCGGTGAGCGCGACCGCCGCCACCAGGGTGAGGAAGCTGAACAGCGCGTTGATTTCCGGGGCGTTGCGGCGATTGCCCCAGAGCCCAAGAAACAGCCCTCCGGAGAGGGGAATGCCGAGTAAGCAGTAGATTTCCATGTCTAGTTATCCATACCTTTGCACGCGCCACTCCCCTCTATGCCAAAGGTGGGGTGGTGGGGATTTTGGGGGGTTGAGCGGTTGCGGGCGCGAGGGGTCAGGCGGGCCATACTCAGCGTTCCTTCAGCTTTTCCATATGCTTCAGGTCCAGCGAATCGAAAGTCTCGCGGATCTGGAAGAAGAAGATGCCCAGCACAAACACGCCCACCAGCACGTCCAGGGCCACGCCCATCTCCACCACCAGGGGCATGCCGTAGGTCGCGCTGGTGGCGGCGAAGAACAGGCCGTTTTCCATGGCCAGGAAGCCGATCACCTGGGGAATGGCCTTGCTGCGGGTGATCATCATGAGGAAGGCCAGCAACACGGTGGCCATGGCGATGCCCAGCGTCGAGCGCATGACGGTGCCGGACATCTGCGAGATGGGCAAAGCCAGGTTGAATGCAAAGATCACCAGGGCAATGCCGATGAGCATGGTGGTGGGGATGTTGATCATGGGTTCCACGTCCCGGTCCACGTTCAGTTTCTTGATCAATCGGTAGAAGAACCAAGGCATGGCGATGACCTTGAGCACCAGGGTGATACCGGCCGACCAGTACAGGTGATGCTGGCCGGTGGACCAAGCAACGATGGCGGTGGAGGCGGACAGGGCCGCCCCCTGCCAGGCAAACAGGGTGATCAGGCCGGCGATGCGGCGCTGCGACAGCATGGCGAAGGAGATCAGCAGCAGCAGCGCGGCCAGCAGGTTGATGACTTGCAGGTTGTAGGTCAGGGGCATGTTGCCCCCCCTACGAAACCACGTATGTTGGCTTGCATCAGACCTCCAGCAGAAAATGGATCAGCATACCCAGTACCCCGAGCAGGAAGGCCGTGCCGAGGAACTCGGGGGCGCGGAACAATCGCACCTTGGCGGAGACGGCCTCCTGCAGTGAGAGCGCGGCGCCGCCCACCAGCAGTTTCGCCAGCATGGCGACGAGCGCCAGGGGCAGGGCGGCGAAATCACCGCGCTGGGCGATGCCCCAGGGCACGAACAGGGCGATACCCAACACCGAGTAGGTGAACAGTTTCAGAGCCACCGCCCATTCGATCAGCGCCAGATGGCGCGCCGAATATTCCAGGATCATGGCCTCGTGGATCATGGTCAGTTCCAGGTGGGTGGTGGGGTTGTCCACCGGGATGCGCGCGTTCTCGGCGGTCGAAACCATCCAGAACGCCACCGCCGCGAACGCCATGCTGGGGTAAATGACGAAGTCCTTGTGAGCCAGGGTCTGGACGATGATCGGTAGTTCTGTGGATTGGGAGATCAGGCTGGCGGTGAAAAACACCATCAGAAGTGCCGGCTCAGCCAGGAAGGAGACCAGCATTTCCCTGCGCGCACCCAGGCTGCCGAAGGCGGTGCCGATGTCCATGGCGGCCAGTGCCAGAAACACTCGGGCCAGGGCGAAAATGCCCACAAGGGCGATGACGTCCGCCGCTGGAGAGAACGGCAGGTCATTGGCGATGGTCGGCACGAGGCCCGCAGCCAGTGCCATGCAGGCGAAGATCATGTAGGGCGCGAAACGGAACAGCGGGGACGCCGAATGGGCGATCACCGCGTCCTTGTTGAACAGCTTGCGCAGGGTCCGGTACGGCTGGGTGATAGGCGGCGCGCTACGGCCCTGCAGCCAGGCGCGGCACTGGTTGACCCAGCCCATCAGCAAGGGGGCCAGCAGGATGGACAGGAGGGTCTGGACGGTTTGCAGGAGGATGCCGGTGATCATGGCAACTCCCCCTTTTGTAAAAGAGGGGCCGGGGTACCGAAGGATGGAGGCTTCATCAGGGATGTATGGGGGGTTGGGCGACCACCGACGTCGGCAAATTCCCCCTGCCCCCCTTTGGGAAAGAGGGGGGCAAAGATCAAGTGGTTGCGCATTGTCATCACCGCGTCACGAAAACAAGCAAAAAAATCAGCGTGGCAAAACTGTAGATCAGATACCACTGGATGCGCCCGTGCTGCAATCGCCCTGCCTGGTTCGACAGCCACCCTGCCAATTTGGCGATGGGTTCGTAGACGATGAACCAGATCTTGTCGAGGGAGGCGCTGGTGTAACGCGGGTTGCGGTCGAATGGATCGGGCCGCTCCCGCTCCACCCGCATGAACGATTCGAAGATCTGCCGGATAGGCTGGCCGAAACCCTCGGCCGTGTCCTGCATGCGCGCGTCCTGTTCCGGATAGCCGCAATCCCAGGGGTCGGCACGGCGGATACGGCCGTGGTAGACGCGGCGCACCCAGACGAACACCAGCAGCAGGGTCACCAGCACCACCGCGAAGAACACCAGGGGCGCGTAGCTGGCACGTTGGGCGGAGACCGGCGCCAGCATCAGCCAGGAGGTGGCGCTCGGGGCGTCGTTGATCAGGGTCTGTCCGGTCAGTTGCTGCACCACCGGCGCCAACCAGGCGATCACCCAAGACGGGAACAGGCCCAGCAGCACGCAACCCGCCGCCAGCCAGAGCATCCCCAAGCGTTCCCGCCAGCCCGCCTCGTGGGCCTCATGCAGGGACGGGTCGCGAGGATTGCCCAGGAAGACGACGCCGAAGAACTTCACCATCACGTAGGCGGCCAGGGCAGCGGCCAGGGCCACGGAAGCCGCGGCCACGGGAATCACCATGTTCAGGTAGGGCTGGTGGAGGCCGGGGGTGAGCAGGAAGGCCTGCAGCAGCAGCCATTCCGAGACGAAGCCATTCAACGGCGGCAGGCCGGCGATGGCCAGTGCCCCGATCAGGGTGAGCCAGGCGGTCCAGGGCATGAAGCGGATCAGGCCGCCCAGGTGGCCCATGCGCCGCTCGCCGGTGGCATGCAGCACCGAACCGGTGCCGATGAACAGCAGGCCCTTGAAGAAGGCGTGGTTGAAGGCGTGGTAGAGCAGCGCTGTCATGGTCAATGCCGCCAGGGCTCCCTTGCCGTCGGTGTAGAAGATCAAGGTGAGGCCGAAGGCCGCGACGATGATGCCGATGTTCTCGATCGACGACCAGGCCAGCAGGCGCTTCATGTCTGATTGTACGGCGGCGAAGATGACGCCATAGAGAGCGGTAATCAGGCCCAGGCCTAAGGTCAGTGTGCCCCACCAGCCGAACTGCTGGCTGAGCAGGTCGAAGGTGACCCGCAGCAGACCGTAGATGGCGGTCTTCAGCATCACCCCGGACATCAGGGCGGAGACCGGCGAGGGAGCGGCCGGGTGAGCTTCAGGCAGCCACACGTGCATGGGTACCAGGCCGGCCTTGGCGCCGAAGCCGAACAGGGCCAGAAGAAAGGCCACCGAGGCCCAGTAGGGGGTGATTTCGGCGTGGCGCATGTAGTCGAACGTATAGGCCCCATGCCCGCCCTGCAGCACACCGAAGCAGAGCAGCAAGGACACTGCGCCGACGTGGGCGATCAAGAGGTAGAGGAAGCCGGCACGACGGATGTCGGGAATATCGTGGTCGGTGGTCACCAGGAAGTAGGACGACAGCGCCATCACCTCCCACGCCACCATGAAAGCGTAGGCGTCGTCGGCCAGCAGCACGGTGGCCATGCCGGCAAGGAACAGGTGATACCAGAGGGTCAGCAGGGCCAGGGGGGCGGCCGCGAGGTTCTTGAAATAACCCCAGGCATAAAGTGTCACCCCGAAAGACGCGCTGCCCAGCAGGATCAGGAAGAAGCCGGAGAGAGGGTCGAGACGCAGATGGAAGGGCAGGTCCGGCAGGCCGATGGGCAGGACGATGGCACTGGAAGGCAACAGCAACGCTGAGAGCCCCATCCCCGCCATGAATAGCCCACCCAATGCACCGAGCGGCAGGATCAGGCCCACCAGACTGCGTGAGCGTTGCAGAAGCAGACCGGCGAAGCCCAGGCCCAGCCAGAACAGGATTCCGCCCCAGGCCAGGCTGGCCAGGTCGGCCGACTGCAGTATCGATAGTGCGTTCATCCTTGATTCCTCAGTTGAACACGCCCGAGTGTGCGTCTGGTGAGTTGTCTGGCACGGGCGCGGGGTCGCGGCACTTCATCGAGTGTGTATCCCTGTAGCCAATTAGTTGCTGCCATTGGCAAGTAAAACCCCACCAGGCGCTCGGGTAAGGCTGGATTATCACGCGGGTTGCACCTTGCAAAACAAATCATCTTTCGCCACTTCGCCGAGCCGATCATAGATCGTGGCCAGTGCCTGGTCTTCGGTAGCGAAGATGTTGGCCTGGGTGATGAGGTCGAACAGGCCGGTGGCGCGCATCACGTCCAGCACCTGCTTCTTCAGACCGGAGAACACCAGGGTGATGCCGGCCTCCTTGAGGCGGGTGACCAGGTGGTGGATAACCTCCTCGCCGGAAGCGTCGAGCTGATTGATGCCGTCGCCGACCACCAGGAAATGCTTGGCCTGGGGATGATTGGCCAGGGCTTCCAGTACGGCGTCCTCGAAGTAGGACACATTGGCGAAATAAAGCTGGCCGTCGAAACGCATGGCCACCACGTGCTCGCTGGTGAGCAGACCGGGGTTGACCTTGATGTCGCGAAGGGTGCCATCCTTGAACCGGCCCAGTTGCGCCACCCGTGGCGTCATGGTGCGCAGCAGGTAGAGCACCAGCGCGAGGCCTGCGCCAACCATGATGCCCTCGTCCAGATGCGGCGCGAACGCCAGGGTGGCGACGAAGGTCACCACCGAGGCGGCACCGTCGTGCTTGTGGGCGTGCCAGGCATGCTTCACTGCGGCGAAGTTCACCAGACCCACCACCGCCATGATGATGATGGCCGCCAACACCGCCTGGGGCAGGTGGTACAGGAGCGGGGTCAGGAACAGCAAGGTGAGCAGCACGAAGGAAGCGGTGATGACCGAACTCATGCCAGTCTTCGCCCCCGCGTTCATGTTTACCGCCGAGCGCGAGAAGGAGCCGGATACCGGGAACGCCTGGGAGAAGGAGCCGATGATGTTGGATAGGCCCTGCCCCACCAGTTCCTGATTGGGATCCAGGCGCTGCTTGGTCTTGGCGGCGATGGCCTTGGCGATGGAAATCGCCTCCATGAAGCCGACCAGAGAAATCACCAGAGCCACCGACAGCAGCGAGCCCAGCTTGCCCATGTCCAGGTGCGGCATGGTCAGGCTCGGCAGTCCCTCTGGAATTCTTCCCACCACCTCGCCGCCGCCCACCAGTGTCAGGTCATCGCCCTTGGCCTTGTTGATTCGCCAGCGCACGTCATCCGTGGTCACTCCCGTGGGAACTTCGCCTTCCAGATAGAGATGGTCGAGCCCCTGGGCGTCCTTACCGCGCTGGAAGGCCATCTTGCGCAAGGCGCGCATCCGCTTGGCGTTTTCCTGCTCGCGGTCCGCCAGTTTGAGGCGCAGAACGTCCATCTCGTATTTCAGGCTGAGCGCCGCCTGGCTTTGTTCGCCGTGTTGCTGGCCCATGGCCGTCAACAGGGTGGACTTGACGGCGATCTCCGCTGTCACCTCGCCGATGCGCTTCTCGGTCTGGGCCAGTTCCTTCACCAGGGCCTGCACATCGCTACTGGCCACCTGAGCGACCTTGGTCGTGCCGATGCGCTCGAAGCCGATGGCCCAGGACAAGGTGGTGGCCAGCAGGACGGCGATCAATACGCCAGGCCACGTCGGCCGATACTTACGCACCGCCCACATGATGGCGATGGCGCTCACGCCCATGATCAAGGTTGGGATGTGGGTATCGCCGACCAGCTTCAATACGCCGACGATGTCGTTGATGAAATGTTCACTACGGCCCATGGGCACGCCGAACAGCTTGGACACCTGGGACAGGCCGATGATGATGGCCGCCGCATTGGTGAAGCCGACGATCACCGGGTGCGACAGGAAGTTGACGATCACCCCCAGCTTGAACACACCCAGCGTCAACTGGATCAAGCCCACCAGCAGTGACAGCATGATGGCCAGGGCGATGAAGTCGGGCGAACCGGGTGCGGCGAACACAGCCAGGCTGGAGGCCGTGAGCAACGACACCACCGCCACCGGACCGGTGCCGAGCTGATGGGAACTGCCCCACAAGGCCGCCACCGCCACCGGCAGGAAGGAGGCATAGAGGCCGTAATACGGCGGCAGGCCGGCCAGTTGCGCATAGGCCATGGACTGCGGAATCAGCACCAGGGCGACGGTGATGCCGGCCATGAAATCGGCCTTGATCGTGTCGCCGTTCATGGGAAACCAGCGCAAGAAGGGGAGGAAGCGGGCAAGGTTGTTCATGGCTGCTGCTCTTTAGGTAAATCGGGTGGTCGAAAGCAGCCACCAGAGGGCATTCCAGCTTGCTCCAGGGTTCACCGGCGCCATTGGCCGCAGTCCAGGAGGCGGACGCCACGCCTTCGTGGAGGCGCCTCTGCACCAACAACGGCGTGATCGGCTAAGACTTCCTGACCATGGACTCCGGATGAGGTGGTTGAAAAATATCGAAACTCTACCCTGTGGACAGAACAACGCCCGTCTGAACGGGCGTTTGGATACGACATGTTGACGCAATACTAACACAACAGGGCGTTTAAACGTTCAATCGACGCAGTATGTTCATCTTTCGTCAAGACCATGCCCTGCATGTATGCTCCCGGCAGTTCACAGTAAATGACTTGGGGTGCCAGGCGCCCGGCGGGTGCCCTCCTTACTGTAAAATTTACCGTCATTTCCCCGTAAGCCGTCGGACACGGGGAATGCCGAATGCAATCCCGTTCCTCGATAAGGCCGCATTCTTGCAGATCGCTCTCTCCCGCAGCCAGGAAGGCTGGCTCAAGACACTCACCCCCTTTCTCTTGTGGTGGTCACAGGTCAACCGCGGCGCGCTGAAGGCCGACGCGATGGCCGGGCTCACCGGCGCCATGATCGTGCTCCCGCAAGGGGTCGCCTTCGCCACCATCGCGGGCTTGCCACCGCAGTACGGACTCTATGCCGCGATGATGCCGGCGATCATCGCGGCCCTGTTCGGGTCGAGTTGGCATCTGGTATCCGGCCCTACGACCGCGATTTCCATTGCACTGTTCGCCGCCTTGCAACCGCTGGCCGAACCCGGCAGTGCCGAGTTCATCCGCCTGGCCCTGACCCTGACCTTTCTGGTTGGCCTGTATCAGCTCCTGCTCGGCCTCGCCCGCATGGGCACCCTGGTCAACTTCATCTCGCATACCGTGGTGATCGGTTTCACTGCGGGTGCCGCCGTACTCATTGCCGCCAGCCAGTTGAAAAATTTCTTTGGTCTCAACATCGCGCGCGGCCTGCCTTTCTACGAAATCCTGCATCAGTTCGGCCTGCAACTGGACCGGATCAATCCCTATGTGGCGGCGATCGGGGCAGTCACTCTGGCGACCGGCCTGCTGGCGAAGAAAGTCTTTCCCAGGTTCCCCTATATGATCGTCGCGATGATCATCGGCAGCCTGGTGGCCGCCGCGTTGAATGCTTTCCTGGGCCAGAATCTAACCGGGATCAGGACCGTGGGTGCCCTGCCCGCCGGCCTGCCGCCTTTCTCCCTGCCCGACTTTTCCCTGAGCGCCCTGGGCAAGGTGGCGAAGCCGGCCTTGGTGATCACCATGCTCGCGCTGACCGAGGCGGTCTCCATCTCGCGCGCCATCGCCACCCGTTCCGAGCAACGCATCGACGGCAACCAGGAATTCGTCGGCCAAGGCCTATCCAACCTGATCGGCAGCTTCTTCTCCGCCTACGCCTCGTCGGGCTCGTTCAACCGCAGCGGCGTGAACTACGAGGCCGGTGCCCGCACCCCCCTGGCGACGGTGTTCGCCTCGGTGTTCCTGGTGCTGATCCTGCTGCTGGTCGCGCCCCTGGCTGCCTATCTGCCCAATGCCGCCATGGCCGGCATCCTTTTTTTGGTGGCCTGGGGGCTGATCGACTTCCACCACATCCGAACCATCTGGCAGACCAGCAAACCGGAAGCAGCTATTCTTTGGGTCACCCTGATCGGCACACTGATCAATCTGGAAGATGGGATATTCCTGGGCGTGCTGCTCTCGCTGATCATGTATCTTTACCGCACCTCTCGACCCGAATTCCTGCCCGTGGTGCCCGACGGAGAGCTGGGCAGCCTGCACTTCGAGGATGCCCGCGGCCGGCCGGAATGCCCTCAGGTGCGTTTCATGCGCCTGCACGGGTCGCTGTATTTCGGTGCCGTGGACCACGTTCAGCGCGCCTTGCAGCAGATCGACGAGGACAATCCGCAGCAGAAAACCGTGGTCATCGCCGCCCCGGCGATGAATTTCGTCGATGTCGCCGGCGCCGAGATGCTGGCGCAGGAGGCGCGCCGCAGGAAACGGCGGGGAGGAGGCCTCTACTTCTGGCGTTTGCGTGACTCGGTGCATGGCTTCCTGCGTCACGGCGAGTACCTGAAGGACATCGGCGAAGGCGGATTTTTCCCGGTCAAATCCAACATCACTGCGGCCATCTATCGCACCCTCGATCCGGATATCTGCCGCACGTGCTCGACGCGCATCTTCAAGGAATGTCACGGCGAGGATCTGCCGGATGGCGCGCGCCGACTGCGCCTGATGCTGGCGACGGATGGCGGCGAATACAGCCTGGCGCCGCGCGAAATCGCACTGCAGGTCGCCCGCAGCATGGGCGTCACCCTGGATGTGATGACCATGACGCGGCCCGGCTCCGATCCAGAACAGGCGGGACTGCACCTTGCCGTGGTTCATCAAGCGGCCGTAAACATGGGCGTGCAGTTCGAGGATGTCCTGATGAGCGGGGGCGATGCGGCCCAAGCCGTCGTTGCCGCAGCAGGGCAAGCCCATACCCAGTTGCTGGTCATCGGTCGCACCCCGCCCAAGGGCCAGGTGGACCACATGGTGGGCACCCATGCCGCGCGTATCATCGACGGCGCCCCCTGCAATGTCCTGGTCGTACCCAAGAAAGCGGGGATATGGAAACGCCGTATCCTGGTGGGCTTTGACGCTAACCCATCGACCGATATCGCCCTGGAATTGACCACCAGCCTGGCCAAAGCGGCCGGCGTGCCGGTTACTGTCGGCACGGTGGTCAAACAGGGAGACCCCGCAGCCAGGATCATGGGCGAATTGGCCAACGATGCCGCCGCCCTTCTGCGGCTGGAAGGCATCGATGCCGAGGCGCGCGTGGTTATCGGAACGCCCGCCGACGCCCTGCGACGCCTGGCGGAAGAGATCGATGCCGATCTCATCGTCCTCGGCAAACGCCACGGTGGCCTCAACCGCCTGCTACCCAATAGCCCCACCGATCTGTTGATCGGCGCCAATCGCTGGCCTGTGCTGATTGCCAAGATGGGGCGCACGGGCAGCCCGATCAGCACACGCGTGCGGGCTTGAGCAATGACTACACTCCGACCTAACTTATAGACCCGCGCCATGCATGTACTCGTTATCGAAGACAACCCTGACCTTGCCGCCAACGTCTGTGATTTTCTCGAGGCGAAGGGGCACTCCACCGACGCGGCCGGTGACGGCATCACCGGGCTACATCTCGCGGTCACCCAGGATTACGACGCCATCGTGCTCGACGTGATGTTGCCGGGCATGGACGGCATCAGCGTCTGTCATCGCCTGCGCGAAGAAGCGCGCCGCGACACGCCGGTGCTCATGCTCACCGCGCGCGATGCCCTGGATGATCGCGTCGCCGGGTTGGAATGCGGCGCCGACGACTATGTGGTCAAACCCTTCGCCCTGCGTGAACTGGAGGCCCGCCTCAAAGCGCTGTCGCGGCGCGCGCGTGGCGCCGCTTCCGCCGCAGTGCTGCGCGTCGCCGATCTGGAATTCGACCCCACCCAGATGCGGGTCAGCCGGGCCGGCAAAGTGCTCAGCCTGTCCCCTATCCCGCTGAAAATTCTGGAAACCCTGTTGCGCGCCGGCCCGCGCGTGGTCAAGCGGGAAGAACTTGAGCGCGCGGTCTGGGGCGACCAGATGCCGGATTCGGACGTGCTGCGCGCGCACATGCACGTTCTGCGCAACGCGGTCGAAGCGCCGGGGACGTCCCCCCTGATCCATACCCTGCGCGGCATCGGCTATCGTCTGTCGGCCAGCGCATAGCGCGGCCTAGCGTGCGTTTTTCCCGCAGCCTGCGCTCCCGTGTCGCCACGGCATTCGCCGCAGTTGGTGGCGGGGTTTCCCTGGTGATCGCCATCGGCCTCTATTTCGGCGCCCAGGATGCCGGCGAACGCCTGATCGACGAGACACTCAATGCCGAAATGCAGGATTACCATGCCCGGCGCACCCGCAATCCGCACTCATTGCCGCCCGCCACCGTCACCTTGCTGGGCTATGTCTACCCAGGCGGCGCGAATGACCCCGTATTGCCGAAGACACTCGCCGTACACCCCCCAGGATTCCACCACGTTCACCTGGGTGGCATCACGTATCGCCTGGCGATCGCCGATCAGGGCTGCACACGGTATTACCTACTGTACAACGAGGTCTTGTTCCACGATTGGCAAGTCCGCCTCACCCTGTTCCTGGCTGTTTTCGTCGCCCTGATGGTATTGATTTCCGGCGGCCTCGCCTTCTGGCTGGCGGAGCGGGTGATCGAGCCGGTCAAGGAATTGGCGCGACGTGTGCGTAGCATCGGTCCGGACACCCCGCACGCCGGATTTTCCGCCGACTTCCCACCCGACGAAGTGGGCGAACTGGCCCGAGCCTTCGAGCAAAAACTCGACCGCCTTGCCGCCTTCATCGAGCGTGAACGCGCCTTCACCGCCGATGTCTCTCACGAGCTGCGCACGCCCCTGGCGGTGATACGCGGCGCTGCGGAGGTGTTGCTGGCGGATGAAACCCGCCCCGAGAAGGAGCGCCAGCGCCTGGAGCGGATCGAACGCGCCGCCATCTACATGTCGGACCTCTCCAACGCCTTGCTGGCAATGGCCCGCGAGCGCGACGAAGCACGGCGCGAGTCGGTCGATCTGGCGAGTCTGCTTCAGGAAATCCTGGACAAGCACCAGCACCTCCTGCGCGGCAAGGCGGTGGACGTGGTGCTGGAAATTCAGGCCGGCCCGGCGCTGAATGTCGACCCCAACCTGCTATCCATCCTGGTCGCCAACCTGGTGCGCAACAGCTTCACCTATACCGAACGCGGGACGGTACACATACTCCTGGACGCGTCCCACCTCAGCGTCAGTGACACCGGCCTGGGCATCCCGCGCGAAGCCCTGAACCGCGTCTTCCAGCGCCTGTACAAAGGCAAGCACAGCCTGGGCGCCGGCATCGGCCTCTCCCTGGTCAAGAAAATATGTGACCGTTACGGCTGGAATATCGAATTGGACAGCGAGGAAGGGAAAGGCACGCGAGCGGTGTTGACATTTTCCAATTGTTTTCCAAAATTGTCTTCCAATTGTCTTCCAATTGACGCGCATTTGACCCACCCTTGACGCTGCGTAAACCAGTGTATTGGCATGATGGAGCAACGATTTCCCATCCGCCGAGCACACTCATGTCGCTGCCCACCGTTCAAAGTATGCCCGTATGGGCACGCCCATTCGTCCCCTTCCTGGCCTGGCTGCCTCGCGTCAGCCGCCGCACGACCAAGGAAGACATCATGGCCGGACTGACCGGTGCCATGGTCGCCCTTCCCCAGGGTGTGGCCTTCGCCACGATCGCCGGAATGCCGCCCGAATACGGGCTTTATGCCGGCATGATCCCGGCGGTGATCGCGGCCCTGTTCGGCTCCTCCTGGCATCTCGTTTCCGGCCCCACTACGGCGGCCTCCATCGTGCTGTTCTCGGTGCTCTCGCCGCATGCCGAACCCGGCAGTGCCCACTACGTCAGCCTGGCGCTGACCTTAACCTTCCTGGTCGGCATCATCCAGGTCACCATGGGCCTGGCCAAGCTGGGCACCCTGGTCAACTTCATCTCGCATTCGGTCGTCACCGGCTTCACCGCCGGCGCCGCCATCCTGATCGCGACCAACCAGATGAAGCATTTCACCGGCCTGGCGATCCCCCGCGGCACCTCCTTCGCAGACACCTGGGGCATGGCATTCAATCACTTCAACGAGATCCATCCCTGGGTGTTCGGGGTGGGCCTGGCAACGCTGCTGCTCGGCATCGTGGTGAAGCGCTGCTTGCCCAAGTTGCCCTACATGATCGTCGCCATGCTCGGAGGCTCCGCCTTGGCCGCAGTCTTCACCGCATGGAAAGGCGCGCAACTGGCGACGGTCGGCGCCCTGCCTGCCGTCCTGCCGCCGCTGTCCGTGCCCAGCCTGAGTGCGGAAGACATTCTCGCGGTGGCCTCCGGCGTGGTGGCGGTGACCTTGCTGGCACTCACCGAAGCCGTCTCCATTGCCCGCGCGTTGGCGGCCCGTTCCGGCCAGCACGTGGATGGCAACCAGGAATTCGTGGGACAGGGACTCTCCAATCTCCTCGGCAGCTTCTTCTCGGGCTATGTGGCCACCGGCTCCTTCAACCGCAGCGGCGTGAACTACGCAGCCGGCGCAAAGACGCCCATCGCCGCCATGTTGGCCGGAATTTTTCTTCTGTTACTGGTCTTGCTCGTGGCGCCCTGGGCGCGATATCTACCGAATGCGGCGATGGCCGGCATCCTGTTCCTGGTGGCCTGGGGCCTGATCGACTTCGACGAAATCATCCACGTCCTGAAAACCAGCCGTGCCGAATCCGCCATCCTGCTCTCCACCTTCGCCTCGACCCTGTTCCTGGCTCTGGAGGAGGCCATCATCATCGGCGTACTGATGTCGCTGTCCCTGTATCTGTCACGCACTTCCAAGCCTCAGGTGCGTGTGCGCACGCCGAACCCGAACAGCAGCAGCCGCAAGTTCACCGATGCCGAGAACGCCCCGGAGTGCCAGCAAATTCGTTTCGTGCGCATCGACGGCTCGCTGTTCTTCGGCGCCACCTCTCACATCCGTGAATCCCTCGCGGCACAGGATCAGGAGAACCCGAAGCAAAAGCACATCGTCATCGTCGCCCACGGCATCAACTTCATCGACCTGGCCGGCGCCCAATACCTGGCCGAGGAAGCACAGCAGCGCCGCGCCGCGGGCGGTGGCCTGTATTTCATTCGCGTCAAGGACATCGTGCAGGAACAGCTAGCTGAAAGTGGCGCCCTCAAGATCATCGGCGGCATCAACCTTTTCGACTCTAAAACCGAGGCGATCAGGGAAATCTACGAGCGCATCGATCGCGATGTTTGTGCCACCTGCAAGACCCGCATCTTCCGCGAGTGCGCCGAAGTGGCGGTGGAGAACGTCATCACTGCGGAGCCGGTGCAGTAACTTCTCAATATGTCAAGGCATAGTGCGGTCAGCGCCCGTTCACGCGGGGTAGTGATGTAACCCACCCCAGGCAGGTTGAAGAAGCACTGGCGAGTCCCTGTAGCGCAGGCATCCTTGCCTGCGTCTTTGAAAACAGCCGGCCGGAAGCCGGCGCTGC
>CAISDD010000438.1 GCA_903883985.1 uncultured Pseudomonadota bacterium
AATTACCCACTATGAACCACATAGAGCCAACTATATTGGCTTTTTGCAGTAACGACTCAGGCGCTGCCGTATTTCTCCTTCCCCTTCAAGGGGAAGGCCGGGATGGGGATGGGTCATTGCGTTGTACAAGCTTTTACCCCATCCTCACCCTAACCCTCCCCCTGAAGGGGAGGGGATTGCCGTGGTTGTTTTGAGACAACCGCTTCGACCCGAGCAGTTACTTTTTACATCAAAGCGGCTTTGCACGACTACGCGGATATTGCGGATCGAGCCCCGCCGTCCAACCCCAACCTACATTTCTTATGATTCGGCGTCCCATGCAAAATCAACGGGATGCCGGTTGGCATGGTAATGCGGAGGCTATGGCGACTCGTTTCGGGGGCTGCCCCGGACGATCTCGCGTAGAGCGGTGACCAGGGACGCGCATTGCGCGTCGCTGCCTATGCTGATGCGCAGGTATTGGCTGATGCGCTCCTGGCGGAAGTGGCGCACGATGATGCTGCGGGCGCGCAAGGCGCTGGCGAGTTCGCCGGCGTCGTGGTCCGGGTGGTGGGCGAAGATGAAATTGGCGGCCGATGGCAGGACGGCGAAGCCCAGGGCACCCAGGTTGCACACCAACTCTTCGCGACTGTGTATGACCGCGGCCCGGGTAGACTCGAAGTAAGCGTGATCCTCCATGGCGGCCGAGGCCCCTGCGATGGCCAGGCGATCCAGCGGGTAGGAGTTGAAGCTGTTTTTGATCCGTTCCAGCGCTTCGATCAGGCTTACATGGCCCACCGCGAAGCCGATCCGCAGGCCGGCGAGTGAGCGTGACTTGGACAGAGTCTGGACCACCAGCAAGTTGGGGTGGCGATCGACCAGGGAGATGGCGCTCATGGATTCCTGGCCGGCGAAGTCGATGTAGGCCTCGTCCACGACCACGACCACGTCGGGTTTTCCTGCCAGAAGACGTTCGATTTCCACCAGTGGCAATAGGCAGCCGGTGGGGGCGTTGGGGTTGGGAAAGATGACCGCGCCGCAATCCGGCGCATTCAAGTAGTCGTCGACGTCGATCTCGAAGCGGTCATTCAGCGCCAGCGTGCGGCAGGAGATACCGTAGAGACCACAGTAGACCGGGTAGAAGCTGTAGCTGATGTCCGGGAACAGCAGTGGTCGATTGTGTTTGAGCAGGCCCTGGAAGGCGTGGCCCAGGACTTCGTCCGAGCCATTGCCGACGAATACCTGGCCGGGCAGAACCCGGTAGTAGCGGGCGATGGCGTCTTTCAGACGCGATGCTTCAGGATCGGGGTACAGGCGCAGGCCATCCCCGATCTCATGGCGGATGGCTTCCAGGACGAGCGGGGAGGGCGGGTAGGGGTTCTCGTTGGTGTTGAGTTTGACGAGATCGGGCAGCCGGGGTTGCTCACCCGGTACATAGGGGGTGAGGCTGGCGACGAGGTCGCTCCAATAGGGGCTCATGGCGGTAGCGGAGTGAAGGCAAAAAACAGGGGGCACTGACGTATGGGGCTGGAACCCGAAAGCGGTCGTGATGGTATCATGCGTCCAGTCTCTCCCCTGTCCAGCCTGTCCTTACCCCAAGAATCCCGATGCGGCAAGCCGAACTCTCTCGCAACACACTAGAAACCCGGATTCGCGTCCAGATCGACCTCGATGGCACGGGCCGCGGCGTATTCAAGACCGGCTTGCCCTTCCTGGAGCACATGCTCGACCAGGTCGCTCGCCATGGCTTGATCGACCTCGATATCGAGGCCCAAGGGGATCTGCACATCGATGGACATCACACCGCCGAGGACATCGGCATCACCCTGGGGCAGGCGTTTGCCCAGGCGCTGGGCGACAAGAAGGGCCTCTGCCGCTATGGCCATGCTTATGTACCGCTGGACGAGGCGCTGTCGCGCGTGGTGATCGACCTGTCAGGGCGTCCTGGCATGGCGTTCCATGTGGATTTCACCCGGGCGCGCATCGGCGACTTCGATGTCGATCTGCTCCGCGAGTTTTTCCAGGGCTTCGTCAATCATGCTGGTATCACTTTGCATGTCGACAACCTGCGCGGCGTCAACGCCCACCATCAGGCCGAGACGGTCTTCAAGGCCTTCGGCCGGGCGCTGCGCATGGCGCTGGAACTCGATCCGCGCATGGCTAATACCCTGCCTTCGACCAAGGGTTCCTTATAATGCCTGTCCTGAGCGCCGTCGAAGCAGCGGATGTCGCCATCATCGATTACGGCATGGGCAATCTGCTGTCCGTGTCCCAGGCCTTCGAGCATGTGGCTCCCGAGAAAAAGATCGTCGTGACATCGGACCCGGCCGTGATCTCGGCGGCCGCCCGCGTGGTGTTCCCGGGGGTTGGCGCCATGCCCGACTGCATGCGCGAACTGAATCGGCGCGAACTCCTGGAAGCGGTGAAACAGGCCGCCGTGAGCAAGCCGTTTCTGGGTATCTGCCTGGGGATGCAAGCGCTGTTCGCGCACAGCGAGGAGGGTGACTGCGCCGGCTTGGGGTTGTTGCCTGGCAACGTGCGCCTGTTCCGGGCCCCGGCGATGAAGGATGAGAACGGGCAGAAGTTGAAGGTGCCGCACATCGGCTGGAACCGGGTACATCAGGCGGCGAAGCACCCGCTTTGGGCCGGGATCGAGGACGGCGCGCGCTTCTATTTCGTCCACAGTTATTATACCGATCCGGCAGATCAAGACGTTGTGGTCGGACTTACGCATTATCCCTTTCCATTTGCTTGCGCGGTGGCCAGAGACAATCTGTTCGCCGTGCAGTTTCACCCGGAAAAGAGTCAGGCCGCCGGCCTGGCGCTCCTCGCCAACTTTGTCACTTGGGACGGTTCAAGGTAACAGCCATGCTCATCATCCCCGCGATCGATCTCAAGGACGGCCACTGCGTTCGCCTGAAACAGGGCGAAATGGACAGTGCCACGGTATTTTCCGTCAACCCCGCCGAAATGGCGCAAAAGTGGCTGGCCAGCGGCGCCCGGCGCTTGCATCTGGTCGATCTCAACGGCGCTTTTGCCGGGAAACCGGTCAACGAGGCGGCTATCAAGGCTATTACCGACCTGTTGGGCGACGAGATTCCGGTACAACTGGGCGGCGGCATTCGCGACCTGGACACCATCGAACGCTATCTCGATGATGGCATTCGCTATGTCATCATCGGCAGCGCGGCGGTGAAGAATCCCGGTTTCCTGCACGACGCCTGCACCGCCTTCCCCGGCCGCATCATCGTCGGCCTGGACGCCAAGGATGGCAAGGTGGCGGTCGAAGGTTGGTCGAAGGTGACCAAACACGATGTCATCGACCTGGCTCGGCGTTTCGAGGATTATGGCGTCGAATCGGTCGTCTACACCGACATCGGCCGCGATGGCATGCTCTCCGGCGTCAACGTCGAGGCCACCTTGCGCCTGGCGCAGGCCTTGAGCATACCGGTGATCGCCAGCGGCGGCGTCACCAACCTGGATGACGTGCGCAATCTCTGTGCCGTGGCTCATGAGGGCATCATGGGTGCGATCACCGGCCGCGCGATCTACGAAGGCTCACTGGATTTCGCCGCAGCGCAAACGCTGGCGGACGAGCTGTGCGGAAAGAAATGATGCATGAGGCGAGCCGCACCCTGCCTCGGTACTCGGCATTTCTTTCATGAGCCTGGCCAAACGCATCATCCCCTGTCTCGACGTGACCGCCGGCCGTGTGGTCAAAGGCGTCAATTTCGTCAATCTGCGTGATGCGGGTGATCCCGTGGAAATCGCGCGCCGCTACGACGAGCAGGGCGCGGACGAACTGACCTTCCTCGATATCACCGCTACCTCGGACAATCGCGACCTGATCCTGCACATCATCGAGGCGGTTGCGGCCCAGGTCTTCATCCCACTGACGGTGGGCGGCGGCGTGCGCGCGGTCGATGATGTGCGCCGGCTGTTGCATGCTGGCGCGGACAAGGTGGGGATCAACACCGCCGCCGTGTTCAATCCGCAACTGGTTCGGGATTGCTCCGACCGCTTCGGCTCGCAGTGCATCGTGGTGGCAATCGACGCCAAGCAGACCGTCTGGGGTGAGCATCCAAAATGGGAAATCTTCACCCACGGCGGGCGCAAGTCCACCGGTCTGGATGCCGTGGAATGGGCACGGAAGATGCAGGGCCTGGGCGCGGGTGAGATACTGCTCACCAGCATGGATCGCGACGGCGCCAAGATCGGTTTCGACCTCAATCTGACGCGGGCGATCGCGGACGCGCTGGACATTCCGGTCATCGCCAGCGGCGGGGTCGGCAATCTGCAACATCTGGTCGATGGCGTGAAGCAGGGCGGGGCCGATGCCGTGCTGGCCGCGAGCATCTTCCACTTCGGGGAATACAGTGTCGAGCAGGCCAAGAAATATATGCGGGAACAGGGAATCGAGGTGCGTCTGTGAGCAATGACACGTGGTTGAACAAGGTCAACTGGTCCGAAGAAGGTTTGGTATTGGCGATTGCACAGGATGCGGATAGCGGTGACATTCTGATGGTCGCCTGGATGAATCGCGAAGCCCTGAAACAGACCGTGGAACTGGGAGAGGCGGTGTACTGGTCGCGCTCGCGCCGGAAACTCTGGCACAAGGGCGAGGAGTCGGGTCATACCCAGAAGGTCAGGGAAATCCGCCTCGATTGCGACGAAGACGTGGTCTTGCTCAAGATCGAGCAGGCGGGCGGCATCGCCTGCCATACGGGACGGCGTAGTTGTTTCTTCCAGAAGCTGGAGCAGGGCAAGTGGCAGGCGGTGGAGCCGGTGCTGAAAGACCCGCACGAGATCTACCGAAAATGATGCACCCGTCCGACATCCTGGACCGCCTGGCGGAAACCCTGGAAGCCCGCAAGGCGGCCGATCCGCAGTCTTCCTATGTGGCCAGGCTCTATTCCAAGGGCCTCGACGCCATCCTGAAGAAGGTGGCGGAAGAAGCCGCAGAGACGATCATGGCGGCCAAGGATGGTGTGCGTGAAAAAATCGTCTACGAAACCGCCGACCTGTGGTTTCATACCCTGGTTCTGCTGGCACAGCAGGGTATCCATCCCGACGAGATACTGAACGAACTGGCTCGCCGCGAAGGACTATCGGGTTTGGTGGAAAAGGCCGGTCGTGGTCAACTCGGTGGCCAACTCAGTGGCAACCCCGGCAAGGAAAGCGCATGAGCGAAGACTGTATCTTCTGCAAGATCGCCGCCGGCGAGATTCCCAGCAATAAGGTATACGAAGACGGTGAGGTTTACGCCTTCCATGACATACACCCGGCAGCACCGGTGCACTTCATGATCGTTCCCAAGGAACATATCGCTTCGCTGGCGCATGCGCATGCGCGCCACGAGGCGCTGCTGGGCCGCATCCTGCTGCTCGCGCCTATCCTGGCGAAGGGGCAGGGATTGGGCGGCGGTTTTCGTACCATCATCAACACCGGTCGCGGCGGCGGCCAGGAAGTGATGCATCTGCATGTCCACATCCTCGGCGGTGGCGCACCACGACCGATGTAGTCCCACGCATGAGCACGTATTCCTAACCATTCCTTCAGGAGAGAGTAAAAATGGGTTCCTTCAGCATCTGGCACTGGATGATCGTTCTGGTCATCGTCCTCTTGGTCTTCGGCACCAAGAAGTTGCGCAACATCGGCGGTGATCTGGGGGGCGCGGTCAAGAACTTCAAGGAGGCGATGGCGGAAGAGAAGAACAAGCCCACAGAGTTACCGCGCCAGGGCGAGACCCACGGCACGACCATCGAGGGCGAAGTGAAGGACAAGCAGCACAGCTAATCCCATGTTCGATATCGCTTTTTCTGAACTCATGTTGATCGGCGTGGTCGCCCTGGTGGTGATCGGACCCGAGCGTCTGCCCAAGGTGGCGCGCACCGCCGGCCAATGGTTGGGGCGGCTCAATCGCTATGCGAGCCAGGTCAAGCAGGAAATCGACCGCGACCTCAAGCTGGAAGAACTGCGCAAGATGCAGCAGGACATGAAGGATACGGCGCAGCGTTACGAAATCCTGGCCGGCGAGACGCTGCAACGGGTTGAGGAGACGGTCACGCAGGAGACCGCCGAGATCAGCCGCGCGATGGAAGCCATGAGCGGCGTGCCGGCAGGAGAAGCCGCCCCGGCGCCAACTGACACCACGCCTCCCACCACGGCGCCAACTGCCGCCACACCTCCCGCCACGGCGCCTACTGACGCCACGCCTCCCGCCACGACGCCAACTGCCGCGCTGCCACCCGCAGCGCCGGCGCCTGAGCAGCCAGAACGGGCGGTTTGAGAACCTTATGATCGGCTCGGAAAGCTTCATCTCGCACTTGATCGAGTTGCGCGACCGTCTGTTGCGCGCGGTGATCGCCTGGATCGTCCTGTTCGTCTGCCTGTTTCCCTTCGCCAACCGACTCTACAGCGTCCTGGCGGAGCCGTTGCTGGCGAAACTGCCCAAGGGCGGACAGATGATCGCCACGGACGTGGTCACGCCCTTCTTCGTGCCTGTGAAAGTGGCCATGATGACCGCCTTCCTGGGCGCGCTACCCTTCATCCTCTATCAGATATGGGCTTTCATCGCCCCAGGCCTGTATGCGCACGAGCGGAAATTCATCGTGCCGATGGTGGTTGCCAGCTTGTTGTTGTTCGTCTGCGGCATGTCCTTCGCCTATTTCCTGGTGTTTCCCGTGGTATTCGGTTTCATCATCGGCATCGCCCCTGTCGGCGTGGCCGTGATGACCGATATCAACAAATACCTGGATTTTGTCATTACCATGTTCCTGGCCTTCGGCATCACCTTCCAGGTGCCCATCGTGGTGGTGACGCTGGCTTATACCGGTTTGGTCGAGATTCGCCAACTCAGGGAGGCGCGGCCTTATGTCATCGTCGGGGCCTTCGTGATCGGCGCCGTGTTTACCCCGCCGGACGTGGTTTCGCAGAGCATGCTCGCCTTCCCCTTGTGGTTGCTCTTCGAGCTGGGCGTAATCGTTGCTGCCTGGCTGCTGCGCAACAAGGCCAAGGCCGAGGCCAAGGCCAAAGCCGAAGACAAGGCCGAAGACAAGGCCGATCCGTCCTATGAACCGATGTCCCTCTCGGACATGGACCGGGAATTCGATCGGATCGAGGAAGAGCAGAAGAAGTCGCCATAAGCCATCACGCGCAACCATTTTTGTATCCGTTAAGTGATGCTGCGAAACAGATTTGGTTTGCCACCGGGCCCCTCACCCTGCCCTCTCCCGAAGGGAGAGGGTTCCACCCCCTTCCCCCTCCGGGGGAAGGGCCGGGGATGAGGGCCTGCGACGGCAGCTTAATGAAGGCAAGTTACGCGACATTACTTATCCAGGGATGGTCCCGGAATCTTGTTAGGCAAGCTAACGGAATTGCATGGGTGCGTCCAGTGAGATCTTTCACGTTAATGAGTGTCCAGCTTGCGTGGAATACGCAGCGGAGCGATTCCGACCTAGCTTTGGGTAGACCGCGCCGTGCTGTATCCAGGCGGGCAAGGCGCCGGGAACTTTCCCGCCACATTGCTTTCAATGGTTCACGGCGCATCCTTCGCGCCGGATTATTTTTCAGGAGACCCCATGAAAATCGCTCGACTCTCCCTACTCGCACTCGCGCTGGCCACGGGCAACCTTCATGCCAGCGAATGCAGCCAGCACGGCGATGCGCCAGCCAGCCCTGAGGTGAGCGCACCGGCGCCCGCCCATGCCTATTACTACAACCCCTGGGCCGAGCTGATGCGTATGCAAAGGCTGATGGACCTCAACACATTGAACGCACTACCCATGATGTATGTCCCGGCGCGTGCACCGGCGGCCCAGGCCTCCGTCCTGCAACGCACGGAAGAAGGCTATCGGATCGATATTCCGCTGCGTGGCTTCAAGGCGGATGACATCCGGGTTCGTCTGGAGGGATTGTTGCTCACGGTGTCTGCCCACACTTCCAGCAAGGCTTTGTCCGGGCTGTCGGACGAGCAAAGCAGCGTGGCCCTGACCCTAACCCTACCCGGCCAGGTGGCGGCTGAGGAAATGAAGCAAAGCTTCAAGGACGGCGTCCTGACGCTCACCCTTCCCAGCCGCAAGAACGCGACGGGTTCGCTGTAATGGAACGCGTTAGCGTGAAGGTCCCGTAGTCCCCCCCCCGGGTCGGTCCGGGGGTGACTGCCCGCGCCCCCCCTCAGCGTTTGTTCAGGTACAACAGCTTCAGGTAGCGGTAATACACACCCTCGGCGCTAGAAATCGCCAGCATGAAGCCCTCGCGGCCGTCGAGAAACCCCGCACGCAACAAGTAGCTGCGCAGGAACGCCCAGAGGCCATGCGAAACGGCTTTACCCAGACCGCCCTGTTTGCCGCGGGCCAGTGCCTGCTCGGCACCGGCGCTGGAATAGTGGTTCACCTTGTTCAGCACTTCCTCCAGCGTTCGGAAGCTTTCATGTTGGAGCGGCGCCTTCAGCCGGGCGATAGGACCCTGGAATAGCAGGCGTTCATGCACCAGATCGTCGCTGAAACGGGCCGAGCCGCGCAGGAACAAACGGGCCACGTAATCCGGCCACCAACCGGAATGCCGGATCGTGCGCCCGCAATAACTGGAGCTGCGTGGCAATTCGTACATTTCGGCACGGGGCCGCGCGAGTGCAGCCTGGATTTCCGCGGCCAGTTCCGGCGTGACCCGTTCGTCGGCGTCCAGCGAGAGCACCCAATCGCCGCTGGCCAGGTCGAGGGCGCGATTCTTCTGCGGGCCGAAACCGGGCCAGCCGTCGCTGACGTACACCTTGTCGCTATAGCGCCGTGCCAGTTCCACCGTGCCATCCGTGCTGCCGGAATCGAGCACGATGATCTCATCGGCGAAGGAAATGGCGTCCAGGGTCGCGCCCAGACGCAGCGCCTCGTTCTTGGTGATGAGGATGACGGACAGACGTGGCTTCATGTGGGCAGCGCCTCCAACACTTTTTCCGGCATCAGTTGGTTCAGGCAGTCCATGTGACCTAGAGGGCAGACACGCTTAAAGCAAGGGCTGCATTCCAGGCCGAGACGGAGCACGCGCGCCCGGCCGGACAACGGTGGCGTGTAGCCCGGGTCGGTGGAGCCGTAGACAGCGAACACCGGCACCTCCACGGCGGCGGCGATGTGCATCAGGCCGGAATCGTTGCTGACCACCGCAGCGCCACAGGCGAGCAGGTCCACGCTCTCTTCGAGAGTAGTGCGCCCGGCAAGGTCGACGCAGCCGTCGGCAAGACGACGGATCGCCTCGGTCACGGGCCGGTCACGGGCCGAGCCGAACAGCCAGACCTGCCAGCCCGCCTCCAGCTTGGAGCGCGCCACGGCGGCGTAATGGGCTTCCGGCCAGCGCTTGGCGGGGCCGAATTCGGCCCCAGGACAAAGGGCCAGGACCGTCCGATCCAGGCTCAAGCCCAGGCGGGAAAGACTGGCTCGTTGCGCTTCCGGGAGAACGGTGAGTTGGGGCTGGGGCACGGACGTGGCGCCCTCACTCCCGGCCCCTCTCCTGGAGGGCGAGGGAGGAAGGGCAAGGGCCGCATAGCGTTCCACCAACTTGGGGCTGGACCGATGGTCGAGCCGACGCGCGTCGTTGAGCAAGCCGTGGCGGAACTCGCCAAGATAGCCGGTACGCTGCGGAATGCCCGCGAAGTAGGGAACCAGGGCGGACTTCCAGGAATTGGGCAGGACGATAGCCTGATCGTAGCCGACTGCAGACAGCTCACGCCCCAGCCGCCAGCGCTGCGCCAAAGCGAAGCGGCCATGTCCGAACGGAGCCACCAGGGCGCGGCGCACCTCCGGCATGCGCGCGAGGATACCGTGGGACCACTCTGGGGCGAGTACGTCGAGTGCGATGCCGGGATGGCGCGCGGCCAGCGCCTTGAACAGGCTCTGCGCCATCAGCATGTCGCCCACCCACGAGGGGCCGACGATCAGAACCGAGAAACCAGACAAAGTCACTCCTTACACTCAATCAAGGCTCAAGGTACAAGGCTCAAGAAGTCTTGAAGCTTGCACCTGCTGGCTCACACAGGGTTTTGTTCCAGCCAGGCCAGGTACTTGGGTACGCCCTGTTCGACCGTCATGAACTCGGTCGTGTATCCGGCCTGACGCAGCGCGCCGATGTCCGCCTGGGTATAGCTCTGATAGCGGCCCTTGAGGTGGTCGGGGAAAGGTACGTATTCGATCTCACCCTGGCCGTGATAGCGGACCACCGCGCGTGCCACGTCGTTGAAGCTCTGGGCGCGGCCGGTGCCGACATTGAAGATGCCGGAGACCTTGGGATGGTCGAGTAGCCACAACTTCACCGAGACGGCATCGTCGACGTGGATGAAATCGCGCAGTTGCTCGCCGTCGCCGTAGCCATCCGTGCCCGCAAACAGCTTCACCTTGCCCTCTTTCAGTATCTGGTTGTGGAAATGAAAGGCGACGCTGGCCATGCTGCCCTTGTGCTGTTCGCGCGGCCCATAGACGTTGAAGTAGCGCAGTCCGCACACCTGGCTAGTCAGCACGCTCTGGTAGTGGCGCAGGTACTGGTCGAACTGGAACTTGGAGTAGGCGTACATGTTGAGCGGCCGCTCGAACTCGCGCTCCTCCCGGAACACCGGCCCCATGCCGTAGACCGAGGCGCTCGACGCGTAGATGAAGGGCGCTTCCTGCGATTGGCACCAATGCAGCAACATCTTCGTGTATTCGAAGTTGTTCTTCATGATGAATTCGCCGTCCCACTCTGTGGTGGCGGAACAAGCGCCTTCATGGATGACCGCGTCGATCTTGCCAAGCTCCCAGCCAGACTGGATGCGCCGAATGAAGTCGAGTCTATCCATGTAGTCGACGATATTGCAATCGGCCAGGTTTTTGAACTTGATACCCTCCTTGAGATCGTCAACCACCAGGATGTCGGAAATACCACGCTGGTTCAGCGCCTTGATCAGGTTGCTGCCGATTAAACCCGCCCCGCCCGTCACGATATACATGCTTACCCCTTCTTGATGGTTGCGATCATGCCCGAGGTGGAATGCCCCGGCACAAAAGTCAGAATTTTCACCTCGCCGCCCGAACCCAGCACGCATTCACCACCGGCGATGTCCTCGGACCGGTAATCGCCACCCTTGACCAGCACATCCGGGCACACACGGCAGATCAGGCGCTCTGGGGTATCTTCGGAAAACGGCACCACCCAATCCACCGCCGCGAGTGCGGCCAGCACGGTCTCGCGGGCGGCGATCGGGTTCACCGGCCGGGTTTCGCCCTTAAGTCTACGCACAGAAGCGTCGTCGTTCACCGCCACGATCAATCGGTCTCCCAGTGCGCGCGCCTGCTGTAGGTAAGTCACATGGCCGGCATGGAGGATGTCGAAACAGCCATTGGTCATGACGACGCGCTCACCCGCCTGGCGCGCCCGCATCACCATGGCCACGAGTTCGTCTTCGGAAACCGCACCGCGGCGTATGGGCAGATGTTCTTCCATCGCCACGGCCAGCTCCGCCGGAGACACGGTCGCCGTGCCTACCTTGCCCACCACCACGCCGGCGCCGAGGTTGGACAGCAACACCGCATCGATCATCGCTTCACCCGCCGCCAGCGCCGCAGCCAGGACGGCCACCACGGTGTCGCCCGCACCAGTGACGTCATAGACCTCGCGCGCGCGAGTGGGCAGGTGCACCGGCACATGGCCCTTCTGCAGCAAACACATGCCTTTTTCGCTGCGCGTCACCAGGAGGGCATCGAGCCCCAGCGCATCGCGCAAGGCGGAGCCCTTGGCTGCAAGATCAGCATCGTCCGTAATAGGGCCGACGACCGCCTCGAACTCGGACTGGTTCGGTGTCAACAGGGTCGCGCCGCGATACCGCTCGAAATCCACGCCCTTGGGGTCGATCACCACGGCCAGACCACGCTCGCGCGCCGCGCGGATGAAAGGCTGGGGGTCGCGCAACACGCCCTTGGCATAATCGGACAGCACCAAGGCCCTTGCCTGCGGCAAGGCACTCAAGAAACGGGCATGGAGGGCGTCGCAGTCAAAACCCTGAAAGCCATCCTCGAAATCCAGGCGGATGAGTTGCTGGTGCTTGGACAGGATGCGCAGCTTGGTGATGGTGCGACTGCCCGGCACCGGAACGAAGTCGCAAGCGACACCGTGCTCGGCCAGTCGCGCGGCGAGCAGACCGGCTTCAGTGTCCACGCCCACCAGGCCGACCAGCATTACCGTGGCGCCGAGTGCTGCGGCGTTGAGGGCCACGTTGGCAGCGCCCCCAGGACGCAATTCGTCCTCTTCCACCTTGACCACGGGTACCGGCGCTTCAGGGGAAATGCGCGAAGTCGAGCCCTGCCAATAGCGGTCGAGCATGACGTCTCCCACGACCAACACGGACGCTGCAGAAAAATCGGGCAATTTCAGGTGCATGAGGGGGGCATGGGTGGTTAAATCGGCGTGTATTCTACTTGGGTCACCACACCATGCCTTTCATTTCAGCGCTCTTCGACGCCCATCTGGATGCCATCCAGGCGCTACGGACTCAGGAAACCATGATCCGGGAACTCGGTGAAGAGTTGATCGCCTGCCTGCGCTACGGCAACCGCATCTTCCTCTGCGGCAACGGCGGCAGCGCCGCAGATGCCCAGCACATCGCCGCCGAGCTGGTCTGCCGCTTCGAGACCAAGCGCCGCGCGCTGCCCGCCATCGCGCTGACCACCGACACCTCCGCTCTCACCGCCATCGGCAACGATTTCGGTTATGAACGGGTATTCTCCCGGCAAATTGAGGCGCTTGCGCGTCCCGGCGACGTACTGATCGGCATTTCCACCAGCGGCAACAGCCGCAACGTCATCGCCGCCATGGAGTTGGCTGACGAGATGGGCGTGATCAGCATTGGTCTGTTGGGTGCCAGTACCGACCATAGCGGCGGAAGGCTGGCCGAGATCGCTGCCCACTCCCTGGTCGTGCCGGTGCAGCAAACCGCTCGGGTCCAGGAGTGCCACATCCTCGTCGGCCACATCTGGTGCGCGATGATCGATGCAGCCTTCTCGGAATGACCGGGACAAGGTTCAAGGAAAACCCGCTCCCCGCTCCCCGCTCCCCGCATCCCGCTCCCCGCTCCCCGCTCCCCGCTCCCTTGAATCTCGCCCCTGTTCTTAGCGTCTCAGAACTCAACCGTCTCGCCCGACTGGCGCTGGAAAAGGCGCTGCCTTCATGCTGGGTGGCGGGGGAAGTCTCCAATCTCAGTCGCGCGGCTTCGGGGCACTGGTATTTCACCCTCAAGGATGCCCAGGCCGGGGTGCGCTGCGCCATGTTTCGCAACCGTAACCAGTTCGTCGACTGGCCGCTGCGAGAGGGCGAGCAGGTCGAAGTGCGTGCTCAACCAACCCTGTACGAGGCGCGCGGCGACTACCAACTCATCGTCGATGCCATGCGTCGAGCGGGTGCTGGCGCGCTTTTCGAAGCCTTCCTGAAGCTGAAGGCAAAACTGGAACGGGAAGGCCTGTTCGCACCGGAAAGAAAACGCGCCCTGCCGCGCTATCCGCGCAGCCTGGGCGTCATCACCTCGATCCAGGCCGCAGCCTTGCGCGACGTCCTTAGCACCCTGAAGCGGCGCTGGCCGGCGGCTGCGGTAATCCTCTACCCCAGTCCGGTCCAGGGGAACGACGCGCCAGCGGGCCTGCGCAGCGCACTCGCGCTGGCAGCCAGCCGGCAGGAATGCGAGGTGCTGCTGCTGGTGCGCGGCGGCGGCAGCCTGGAAGACCTGCTGGCCTTCAACGACGAGGGACTGGCTCGCGCCATCGCTGCCAGCCCCATCCCGGTGATCAGTGGTGTGGGCCACGAAACCGATTTTTCCATCGCCGATTTCGTCGCAGACCTGCGCGCGCCCACGCCCACCGCAGCAGCCCAGCTTGCAACGCCCGACCGCGAGGAAATCACGCAACACCTGAATCACCTGATTCGCCGCCAGCGCCACGCCCAGCGCCGCCACCTCGACGCCACGGCGCTACGCCTGGACAGCCTCGCACGACGCTTGCGTCATCCCGCGCAACAGTTGGCCACACAGCGCCAGCACTTGGGCCATCTGGACAACCGTCTGCGCCTGGCTCGTCTTGCCCTGATGGAACGCGCACGCCTAAGGGCGGAGCGGCTGCGCGGACGCCTTGACGCCGGTAAACCCAATCCGGATGGACTGCGCGAAAGTGTGCGGAGGCTGCAAGTCGCGCTCACCACTGCCTGGGACAAGCGTCCTGAGCGGAAACGCCTGGAAACTCTGGGCACCCATCTGCTTCACCTCAACCCGCAAGCGATACTGGAACGCGGCTACAGCATTGCGCGCGATGCGCAGGGTCGCGTGATCCGGAACAGCGCCACGCTGACGCAAGGCGATAGGCTCGATCTCGTCTTTTCCGAAGGGGGGGTGAATGCGCAAGTCACGCAAGTGCGTTGATCCATCTGTTGGACGAAGCCGCTACGCAGAGAAGTCGCGATCCGCCGCTGCACGAATTATTCTGCACGATCACCGCCTTACTCCGTGAGGGGGTGATTTTGCCTAATTTCGTGAAGACTCATCAGCATGATCGCACCCTCTTCCGCGCACTTTGACCTGCAATATCAGAGCCATCTCAAGCACCTCAAGCTCAGAGGCTTGCAACCCAAGACCATCGAAGCCTATGCCCGGGCCATCCGGCGCATCGGCGAGTACTTCGATCGTCAGATCGCCAGACTGACCGAGCCACAACTGGCGGGTTACTTCAGTGAGCTGGTCGATTCGCACTCGTGGAGTACCGTCAAGCTGGACCTGCACGGGTTGAAGTTCTCACGAGCATGTCCTGCGCAAAACCTGAGTGGCTCCCGGCCTGATCAAACCCCCAAGTAGCCAGCGCTTGTCAGGCATCGTCACGGTCGTGGACCCTGCGCACATTCAGCCGGAACGACAAGCAATTGCGAGGTATGCCGGGCGCCATCGCAGTGTTAGACACCCATACGCGCAAACTGGATTTCCATCCACATGTCCATTTTGTCATGCCGGCGGCGGCGGTTGACGCTGCGCAGCAGCAATGGCGAACAAAATCGCGGAATAATGGGAAAGGCAAGGGCAAAGGGCGCTAAGTAATGTCGCGTAACTTGCCTTCATTAAGCTGCCGACGCAGGCCCTCATCCCCGGCCCTTCCCCCGGAGGGGGAAG
>CAISDD010000439.1 GCA_903883985.1 uncultured Pseudomonadota bacterium
ATTAACGGTGGCGAAGGCCACGGTGTTGGAACCGTAATGGGCGGGTTTCAAACCCGCCCCTACGGCCCGCCGGAACGGGTTTGAAAGTAATGGGCGGGTTTCAAACCCGCCCCTACGGCCGCCGGAACGGGTTTGAAACCCGCCCCTACGGCATCACTCTTTCGCCCGCTTCACCAGGAAATGCACCAGCAGCGGTACCGGGCGGCCGGTGCTGCCCTTCTCCTTGCCGGATTTCCAGGCGGTGCCGGCGATGTCCAGGTGCGCCCAGTTGTATTTCTTGGTGAACTTGCTCAGGAATGCCGCCGCGGTGATGGTGCCGGCCGGGCGCCCGCCGATGTTGGCCATGTCGGCGAAATTGCTGTTGAGTTGTTCCTCGTACTCCTCGAATAGCGGCAGTTGCCAGCAGCGGTCGTGCGCCACCTCGCCGGCATGCAGCAATTCCCGCGCCAGGGTGTCGTCGTTGGCGAGCAGGCCAGAGGTGATGTGTCCCAACGCGATCACACAAGCGCCGGTGAGGGTGGCGATGTCCACCACGCAGGCTGGCTCGAAGCGTTCCGCGTAGGTCAGTGCGTCGCACAGGATCAATCGGCCTTCGGCGTCGGTGTTGAGCACTTCGATGGTCTGCCCGGACAGGCTGGTGACTACGTCACCCGGTTTGCTGGCGCGTCCGTTGGGCAGGTTCTCGCAGGTGGGGATGAGGCCGATCACATTGAGTGGCAGCTTCAATTCGGCCAGGGCGCGGAAAGCGCCCAGAACGGACGCCGCGCCGCACATGTCGTATTTCATCTCGTCCATGTCCGTGCCCGGCTTGAGGGAAATGCCGCCGGAGTCGAAGGTGATGCCCTTGCCCACCAGGACGACGGGTTTCTGGTCGTCCCTGCCACCGTGGTGACGCAGGATGATGAAGCGCGGCGCCTCGTCGCTGCCCTTGGCCACGGAAAGGAAGGAACCCATGCCCAGTTTTTCGATGGCGGCCTGCTCGAGCACTTCGATGGCGAAGCCGTGCGCCCTCGCCAGTTCCTCCGCCTGCAAGGCGAGGTAGCCGGGCGTGCAGATGTTGCTCGGCAGATTGCCCAGATCCTTGGCGAGTTTCATGCCGGCGGCGATGGCCTGGCCGCGCAGTGCGGCCGCTTCCCCAGTGGGCAGTTCGCCGCGGCGCGACACGGCGAGGGTGATTCGGCGCAGGGCACGCCGGTTCTCGTCGGGCTTGCTCTTCATCTGATCGAAGCGATACAGCGTTTCCTCCACGACCAGTACGGCCTGTTCCACATTCCAGCCCAGGTCGCGTTTCTTGACCGGAATTTCGCTAAGGTACAGGGCGGCTTCGCCGACTCCGGTATCGGAGAGGGCCTGGATCGCGGCACGCACCGCGTCGCGGTATTGTTTGTCGCGGAACTCGCGCTCCTTGCCCAGGCCGACCAGCAGGACCCTGTCGCATAGCAGGCCGGGCACATTGTGCAGCAGCAGGGTCGTGCCCGCCTTGCCGTCCATGTCGCCACGCCGGAGAATGTCGGCCAGGTAGCCTGAAGCCGCGTGATCGATGACTTCGCCGGCGAAGCTGAGCTTGCGATGTTCGAAGACGCCGACGACTACACAGGCGCCGCGCTGTTTTTCCGGACTGCCGCTCTTGATGCTGAATTCCATCCTTACCCCCAGAAACCGATGTGTCTGAAAAAAATCGTACCCGATACGCGGGTTTACCGGATTATCGACAGTTGAACTTCAAATAGTCAAAACACCATGAGCTCTCTCCTGCGTCTGTTCGATCGTGCGCTGCTCCGCGAGATGGCAGCCAGTAGCGGCATGGTCTTCACCGCGCTGGCGTCGATCTTTGCCGCAGTGCTCCTGGTGCGGGTTCTGGGCCAGGCTGCCCTGGGCGATCTGGCCAATGACGCGGTCTTTCCCATGCTGGGATTCGGCTTCGCGCGTTTTTTGCCGGTCATCCTCTCCATGGCCTTGTTCGTCGGTGTGTTCATGAGTCTGAATCGCCTCTGGCGCGACAGCGAGGCCGTGATCTGGCTGAGCGCGGGGCTGGGACCGCTCGACTGGATTCGACCTGTGGCTGTTTTTTCCCTGCCGGCGGCCGCGATCATCGCTTTTGTCAGCATGGTTCTGATTCCCTGGTCAGCGGGTAAGCAGATGCAGTTCGAGGCGAAATTGGCGACGCGGGATCAGGTATCCACCCTGGCGCCCGGCGTGTTTTCCGAGGATGGTCAGGGTCGGCGGGTGTTTTTCGTGGAAGCCGTGTCACCCAATGGCCAGCATGTCAGCAAGGTCTTCGTCGAGTCGGTTCAGCAGGGTCGCATGGGGGTGATCGTCGCCAGGCAGGGGCATGTGCGGCTCATGGGGAACGGTGAGCGCTTTTTAGTGTTGGAACAGGGGAATCGCTACGAGGGCACGCCTGGAATCGCGGATTTTCGTGTTGCCGATTTCTCCAGCTATGCCGTGCGCATCGAGCCGCAGAGGGTCGCAGAGAAGGAGGGCGGGCCGCATGTTCGCGGCACTCGCGCCCTGTTGGCAGCCCCGACGCCGGAAAATATGGCGGAATGGGTGTGGCGCGTGAGTTATCCGCTCAGTACTTTGATACTCTGCTTGCTGGCTGTGCCCTTGAGTTATGTGAACCCCCGTGCCGGCCGCTCGCTCAACGTGGTGTACGCGATCCTGATTTATTTTTCCTATAGCAACCTGGTCGGACTGTCTCAGGGCTGGGTGGCCCGCTCCCACCTTTCCGCCGCGGCCAGCCTCACCCTGGTGCATGGCACCATGATCCTCGCCTTGGGCCTCGCCTACTGGCAGCGCTTCCATGCGCCCGCGCGCTCATGAGCATCCTGTTCCGCTACGTCGCCCATGAAATCCTAGTCGCCAGCGCCTTGGCGATTCTGGCGCTGACCGGCATGTTTTCCTTTTTTGATTTCATCCATGAAATTTCCGGGGGATATCCGCCGAGCTACACGCCCATGCTGGCTACCCTGTTCGTGGCGCTCAACGTTCCTGGGCGCCTGAATGAATTGATCCCGGTCGCCGTGCTGGTGGGGGGGCTGATCGCCTGGAACCGGCTGGCGCTGAGTTCGGAGTTCAGCGTGATGCGCACGGGCGGTCTGTCGGCGCCGCGTCTGGCCGTCTGGATGCTGGGAGTGGGCTTGCTGATCGGCGTTCTGGCGCTGCTTTTGAGCGAGTACGTCACGCCGCCCGCCGAACGCGCGGCACAGCAGCTGAAATTGCGCGCTACCAGCGGGGTTGTGGCCAGGGAATTCAAGACCGGCGTCTGGGCGAAGGATGCGGGGACGTTCATCAATATTCGTGAGATGCTGCCCGATACCAGCTTGCTCGATGTGCGCCTGTACACCTTCGATGACCAGTTTCGCCTGCTTTCGGTCTTGCGCGCCGAGTCTGCGGTTTGGCGCGGTGGCCACTGGGATTTGCGACGGGTGACACAAACCCGTCTGGGCGAAGGCCACACCCAGACTCTGCGACTGACGGACCAGGCCTGGGTCTCGTCCGTCACGCCGGAATTGTTGTCGGTGCTGATGGTGTCGCCGCAGCGCATGTCGATGGCCACGCTGTATTCCTACGTACGCCACCTGAAGCAGAATCATCAGGATGCGCAGCGTTACGTCGTCGCTTTCTGGAGCAAGGTGACCTACCCTCTGGCCGCTCCCGTGATGCTGTTGCTGGCGCTGGCTTTCGCCTATCGGCCGCCGCGCGTCGGCGGCGCCGGCGGACGCCTGCTCCTGGGGATACTGCTGGGGTTGGGTTTTCACCTCAGCAACCGCCTGTTTTCCCAGTTTGCGCAGTTGCTGGACTGGCCGGCACCGCTTTCCGCGTCGGCTCCCACCCTGGTATTCGCCCTCGCCGCGGGCCTGGCTATCTGGAGGATGGAGAGGCGATGACCAGGCGGCTTGCTGCGAGCCGGTCGTGGAGAGATCGGCGCTCTGGCGTGAACACCACCCAGGCCCAGCTGATGGGGAACAGCAGGCAGGCCAGCAGATAACGCTTGGCCGCCTGTCTGGCCGTGAGTCTTTCCCCGGTCGTCGATTCCAGACGGATGCGCCAGGTCTTCATCGCCAGGGTTTGGCCGCGTCGCCAGAACAGAGTGAAATAGCCGCCCGCCAGGAGCAGCCAGTAGGCCTGTACGAGGAGCCGGAACTCTTCCTGGGGCAGTGACTGGGTCAGGGACACGAAGGGAAAGCTGGCGAGGAACAGCACCGCGGTCAGTAGCATCGCCTCGTAGACGAGGCAGGCTAGGCGGCGAGGCAAGGAGGGCGTATTCATGGCGCGGGCAGGGCGAGGGTTGGGCTGGAACTATAGCCCTCGATCCACAGGATTAAGGGCGGATTGCATTCGTTCGATTCTTCACATATAATGCCGCGTTTTACGGATCAGCCAAGATTTTTGGAGACAGGCATGTACGCGGTGATAAAAACCGGTGGTAAACAATATAAGGTATCTGCCGGCTTCAGGCTGAAGGTGGAGACCCTGCCCGTTGAAGTGGGTGGAGAAGTCGAAATCACGGACGTGCTCATGGTGGCCGACGGTGATGACATCAAGGTCGGTACTCCGATGCTCGCTGGG
>CAISDD010000440.1 GCA_903883985.1 uncultured Pseudomonadota bacterium
CGTACGGGCGGGTTTGAAACCCGCCCCACATGTCGTTCGGGCGGGTTTGAAACCCGCCCCTTTCATGCCGTACGGGCAGGTTCGAAACCCGCCCCTTTCATGCCGTACGGGCAGGTTCGAAACCCGCCCCTACATGTCGTACGGGCGGGTTCGAAACCCGCCCCTATGAGTACGGTCAGTAAGGGCTGCCGCCCACGTCCACTGCGCCACAACTGTCTATCATCGGCAGGCCGCTGGCGGGATTGATGTCACAGCCGCAATACCAGGTAGAGTCCAACAAGCCAGGGCGCTGTTCATGGTAGTAGTCGAGCGCACTGTCCCATGACAAAATAGCATTGTCGGCCGGCAATGTCGGTGTTGACACTGGTTCCGATGCTGCACGTTTCTCGATGGCGGCGATGTAGCGGCGAAACGCATCGGCGAATGGGAGCAGGTCCGGGGTGACTTCAAGCATGGTTTTCCCTGTTGTGGTGAACAGGTAAAACGAGTTGATACTGCCGTATTTTTTGAGTACCTCTACTTGTCCTGCCGTGGATACAGGCGGTAGGTCGGCTTTGGACCACATGAACCGGTCAGGTTCCCGTATCTCCTCGGCATCCACGCCAGCCAAACAGGCGGCAAAGCTCCGCTAAGCGGTATCTTCATCAGCGGCCAATAATGTGGCATACATGAATTCCGCAGCATGCTGAATTTCTTCGCGTGTCGGTAGTGATTCCGGCTGTAAGGGTTTGCTGGTTCGGGTTACCTTGAGTGTGCGCCGACGTTCAGCAGCGTCATCAAGCAAGTGGGCAAACTTTCGGCTAGCTATAGATGCTGCGCGGTGGTCAGTGGTCGTGAGCGAAAAGCGATCGTAACCATTTTTGCCAACGCTTGCTTCAGTGCATTCCAGCGGGAGTTGCACGCCAGACTTCAACAATTCTGGGGCTCTACGTCGAAACCAATATACGCGACCTCTTAGCTCGGTGTAAGGCACCATCTCGGGCTCCTGTTGAGCCACAATTTGAGCCACACCTTTGAGCCCCGAACCCCCATTGATACTGGACTTTGCTGCCATATCAGGTGGTTAACAGAATTTGGTGGTGATGGGCGGAATCGAACCGCCGACCTGTGGGTTATGAATCCACCGCTCTAACCGTCTGAGCTACATCACCGGTCACTAATAAGGCGCGGATTATCCTGGGTTGAGCATTGCTATGTCAATGATTATTCAAGAAAAATGGACACAGTCTGCTGTCCATCATCAATGGGCAGACCTGCGTAATTTCTGTATGGTGGCCAGTTGTGCGATTGCTTCGGCAAGCTCTGCCTGGGCCCGAGCGTAATCCATCGCGGAGGTGCGATTGCGCATGGCCTCCTCTGCCTGCGACTTGGCTTCGATCGCGCGAGACTCATCCAGATCCTGTCCGCGTATCGCGGTATCAGAAAGAATGGTGATCACGCCTGGCTGCACTTCGAGGATACCGCTAGAGACGTAGATCAATACCTCCTCGGCCTTGTCCGGGGTTTTGATACGCACCGAGCCAGCCTTGAGACGCGTCAACAAGGGGGTATGGCGTGGGAAGATGCCAACCTCGCCCATTTCTGCGGGAACCACGACGAACTCCGCGAGCCCACTGTAGATCGACGCCTCCGCACTGACGATGTCGACGTGTATGGTCATTGCCATTTCGAAACTCCGTGATAAAGGTGGGTGGATGCGGGAAGAAAGGCCGTGTCATGATGATCAACCGTCCCTGCTTGCCACTTTCCCACGCTATTGCAGCGTCTTGGCTTTTTCGATTGCTTCGTCGATGGTGCCGACCATGTAGAAGGCCTGCTCCGGCAAGTGATCGTATTCACCCGCGACGATCGCCTTGAAGTTGGCGATGGTCTCCTTGAGCGTGACATATTTTCCCGGAGCGCCGGTGAAGACTTCTGCGACAAAGAAGGGCTGAGACAGGAAACGCTGTATCTTGCGGGCGCGGCCCACTGCGAGCTTGTCCTCGGGAGACAGTTCGTCCATGCCGAGGATCGCGATGATGTCGCGCAGTTCCTTATAGCGCTGCAAGATCGCCTGGACCGAACGGGCAACGCTGTAGTGCTCCTCACCCACGACCAAGGGATCGAGAATCCGTGAAGTGGAGTCGAGCGGGTCCACAGCGGGGTAGATGCCCAGTTCCGCTACCTGCCTGGACAGCACAAGTGTGGCATCAAGGTGAGCAAAAGTGGTGGCCGGAGATGGGTCGGTTAAGTCATCGGCGGGCACGTAAACGGCCTGGAATGACGTGATGGAACCGGTGCGGGTGGAGGTAATCCGTTCTTGCAGGGCACCCATTTCCGAAGCCAGGGTGGGCTGATAACCTACGGCAGAAGGCATCCGGCCCAGCAGCGCGGAAACTTCGGTACCTGCCAGGGTGTAACGGTAGATGTTGTCAACGAAGAAAAGCACGTCACGGCCTTCGTCGCGGAAATGCTCGGCCATGGTCAGACCAGTCAGTGCGACACGCAGGCGGTTGCCTGGAGGCTC
>CAISDD010000441.1 GCA_903883985.1 uncultured Pseudomonadota bacterium
GCGATCTCAGCATCAAGGGCCAGAGTCACGCGCTCTCCGTTCCCTTCTCCCTTACGCGCCAGGGGGTTGCCTGGCAAGCGCTGGGCCATTTTCCCTTGAAACGCACGGCCTATGGCATTGGCGGCGGCGATTGGGCCGACGTGGTGGCGGATGAACTGGATGTGCGCTTCAAACTCGTGTTGCTCCCCTGAGAAACCACGGATGAAATACCTGCTGATTGCCCTGCTCTGCGCCAGTATTCCCGCAGCCGCCGAAAGTTTCGTCCTGGAACCCGGTCATACCTTTCCAAGCTTCGAGATCCGCCACCAAGGCGTTTCCGTGATGCGCGGAAAATTCAAGCGCAGCCAGGGCCGGGTGGTGCTCGATCCGGTCGGAAGCGGCAGCCGCATCGAGGTGATCGTGGACGCAGGCTCTGGCGATACCGGCCATGAAGGACTCAACCAGAAACTGCTGGGCAGCAACTTTTTCAACACCGCGCAATTTCCAGATATTCGCTTCGTAGCGACCGATGTGGTTTTCAAGGACGGCAAACCGGTCTTGGCCAACGGCAATCTGACGCTGTTGGGTGTGACTCGTCCGCTCGCTCTGGAAATCCGCGAATACGCCTGTACCCGCCAGTTCCTGACGCTGCGCCCGCTGTGCGGCGCGGATGTGCATGCCAGCATCAAGCGTTCCGATTTCGGCATGAATTACGGGATTCCGCTGATCGGCGACGAGGTGAAGCTGGTGATCGAGGTGGAAGGCTTGCGCGAGTGACTGCGGGTTTGAGGGTTTGCCCGGCAGGACTCGTGGTACACAGAAAATTTGCGGTGAATCCGCGTAAACCGGGCGATAATTTGGCTTTATGGATATCCACCCCCTAGTGCCGGTGAAACTGCGGCAGGACCTATGATGATTGCAGCCACGGCTCTCCTGAGCAGACCTCGCGTACGGTCGGCATGAATATTGCGGCAGTAAACCCGATTCGGCACACGTACTGTCTCGTCCGGTCTGGCCTCGCTTTACTTTTGTTGTTTCTGGCAGGGTGCGGCACACCTGGGCCCCACCTCGTGCCCGAGATGCCGCTGCCGGCGCAGTACAAGTACGCGGATGCTCAGGCTGCGGTGGCCGCGCCAGGCGCCGCGCGTCTGGCTACAGGCGATGCCCCCGTCGAGTGGTGGCATTCCTTCGGCAACCGTGAACTCGAAGGCCTCATCGACCGCGGGCTCTCCAATAATCCGGACATGCGTATCGCCCTGAATCGCATCGTCCAGGCCAAGGCGCACGCCGATCAGTCCAGAGCGGGGAACATGCCTACCGTCTCAGCGCCCCTGGTGGTGGCGGACCAGGCTCCGGGCGGGGTCACGGTCGGGAGTGCGCCTTCCGGCAGCGCCAGCAACAACAGCTCTCAAAGGACATTCCAGGCCAGCATCCGAGCGGACTGGCGCCTGGATGTCTGGGGAGAGCAAAAGGCGCTCGTGGAGTCTGCCAACTATCAGTTACAGCGAGCGGTCTATGAACGGGAAAACGTGCAGAGAAATCTGGTGGCCAGCATCGCTTCCGCTTACGTGGAGTACCTGTCTCTGAATGATCGCCTGAAGACGGCCCTGGAGACCGAGGAGATACTGAGCGCGACCCTGGTTACCATCGAGAAGCGGGTACAAGCAGGGGATGCGACCCTGTCCGAGCTCGAGCAACAGAAGGCGGCCATCTATTCCGCGCGGGCCACCGTTCCTGGTCTGGAGCAGAAGAGGCTGGACATCATCGGTTCCCTGGCTTTTCTCGTGGGGGCGATTCCGGGCAACATCAATCTTTCCGACGATGGCCTCGACGCCCTCACCATCCCGAGCGCGTTACCCGGCCTGCCCTCCTCCTTGCTGCTGCGTCGGCCCGATCTGCGCGTGGCGGAGGCGCAGTTGCTCGCGGCCGATGCCGACCTGGCGGTAGCTCGGGCGCGCCTTCTGCCCCCCATCGATCTGTCGGCCCAGGCCGGCTACAGCAGCATTGCCTTGTCGCAACTGTTTCTGCCCGGTGCTTTGTTCTGGAATGTCGTGGACAGCGTGACGCTCAGCATCTTCGATGGTGGCAGGAAAAAGAACGAACAGATATTTTCGCAGTCGGTCCAGGAGGAAATGGTGGAAGCTTATGCCCGCACCATCCTCCAGGCCATGAAGGAGGTCGAAAGCGCCCTGTCCTCTGTTCACCAGGCCGCGCGGCGTCTGGTCGCCCTGCAGGAAAGCATCCAGGCTGCCCACCTCGCCTGGGAGATCAGCAACAAGGTGTATGTCACGGGCGGGGTCGACTACCTGACCTTGCTGGATACCCAGCGCAGTTATCACAATTACCTGGATACTTACCAGCAAACCAGGACGGATTATTTCAAGAGTCAGATCGGCCTGTATCAGGCGCTGGGCGGCGGGGTGGCCGAGGTGGCGCCGCAGGCCGGCGAGGCGGAATCTCCTGAGCGGCCAAGGAAGCCGCTTGTGCCGGTGGAGGGCTTTGCCTTGAACGAGGGTTCGGATACCAGTCCGGAAACTTTCTGGCAAGTCGAACTCGCCGGGCTCTATCACCGCTCGGCCATAGGCCCTGCCTGGAGAGACTTGCTCAACCGTTACCCCCTGTTCATGAAAGGCAGGCTGGTTCGACCCAGGCTCAATGGCAGCATCGCGGAAAGTAGCCGGCAATCCTGGCATCGACTCTATGTGGCGAAATTCGCCAGTCCTGGCAAGGCGGAGGATTTCTGCCTGGCCTTGCAGGCCGATCAGCAGCGTTGCCGTGTGGTTTCCTCGCACTCTGATGTGACTGTCGCCTTATCGGCGGTGCTCGCCACACCGGCAGCGCTTGCCATGCCTGCCGTGATTGCCGGGAAAGCCGTGGACAAGCACGTGGATAAGCCCGCTCGTGCTCCCGACGCCGAAGTCTCCGCACCCTCGCCGCAAACGTCGCCATGGTGGGCAAAGCAGCCCCGGCCGGCGTCTGAACCGCTCGATACCCCTGAGGCTGCGCCACCCGAGGACACCCTCGCGGCGATTCCGGTCGCGCCAGCGCCGATGGGTCCGGCCACTCAGGCCACTCAGGCCACTCAGGCCACGCAGGCCACTTCGCCCGGTCCGGTCGAGCCGGTGGGAGCCAAGGTCGAGCCCGCGCCGACGCAAATCTACACCTTGCAGTTGGGCGCGTTCGCGATCAAGCAAAATGCGCTGCGCGTCGCTTCCGTCTTGCTCTCGCGAGGCGTGCCCGCTTACGTGGTCGCGATCCACTCCGGCCTGTTCGCTGTGAGAGTGGGGACCTATGCCAGCAAAACAGAGGGCCTGGCCGGGCTCCGGGGTCTAAGCCCCCATGAGAGGAACCAGGCCCGGTTGGTGATCGCCGACGCCACCCGGCAAGACGGCAAACATACCGCACCGGCGCCATGAGCCGCGCCAGGCGTTTTTTCAGGATTGATGGGTAATGGCTGATCCTAGTTCCCACAGCATCGTGCAGTGTCTTGCGGCGATCGCCCAGCATCACGGTATCCGCATCAATCCTGAGCGCCTGCTGCATGATTTCGCGTTGTCCGACGCCGAGCCCACCACGGCGCTGACCCTGCGGATGGCAGCCGACATCGGCCTGAAGTCCAGGGACAAAATGCTGAGCTGGAAGGGGCTGATGGCTCAGCAGGCGGTATTCCCACTGCTGACCCGCCTGAAGAACGGCGCCGGCATGATCGTCCTGGGCCTGAAGAAGGAGGGAAATGTCGATCAGGTCGCGGTGATGAACCCCTGCGTCGATGCGACCAACGTCACCTTCCATGGCGAAGCGGCGTTCTGCGCGATGTGGAGCGGCGAGGTCATTTTCCTCAAGCGCGCCTATTCCATGTTCGACACCCAGCAGCCTTTCGGCCTACGCTGGTTCATTCCGGAGATATTCAAGCAGCGTGCCGCGTTCCGCGATGTGATCATCGCCGCGTTGTCCATGAATGTGCTCGCACTGGCCTCGCCCATGTTCTTCCAGGTGGTGATCGACAAGGTGCTTGTGCACCGCAGCGCATCCACCCTGCTCGTGCTGACCATAGGCGTGACGATCGCGCTGGTGTTCGACACGGTATTCAGCTATCTGCGCCAGATGCTGATGCTGTCGGCCACCAACAAGATCGACATGCATATCACACGGCGAACCTTCAGCCACCTGCTCTCCCTGCCCATCGATTTTTTCGAACTATCCACCGCGGGGGTCGTCACCCGACAGATGCAGCAATTGGAAGGCGTCCGCGGGTTTCTCACCGGGCGCCTTCTATTCGCGGGCTTGGATGCCATCGCCCTGGTGATCTTCCTGCCGCTGCTGTTTACCTACTCCGTCACCCTGGCGCTCATCGTGCTGGGTTTCACCCTGGGCATCGCCATCGTCATCGCCGTCCTCCTGCCCACGTTCCGCGAGCGCCTGGATCGCCTCAACGCTGCCGAAGGCAAGCGTCAGGGCTTGCTGGTGGAAACCATCCACGGCATGCGCACGGTGAAGGCACTGGCGATCGAACCGACGCAGCGCAAGAACTGGGATCAGATGTCCGCAGAAGCCATCAATGCGCATTTCCGGGTCAGCACACTGGCGATCTCCGGCAACACGGTTACCGAGATCCTGGGAAAAATGATGCCTGTCGTGATCATCTTCATCGGCGCCCAGGGGGTATTCGACCAGACCATGAGCGTGGGCGTGCTCGTCGCGTTCCAGATGCTCTCCGGCCGGGTGGTCGGCCCCTTGATCTCGATGGTCGGCCTGATCAACGAATATCAGTCGACGGCCCTGTCGATA
>CAISDD010000442.1 GCA_903883985.1 uncultured Pseudomonadota bacterium
AGGACTTCCTGGCAGGTTTGAGATCGAAGCGGGTTGTCTGCTGAATAATTGCCTGAATGTGTAGAGGATATCTGCAGTTAGATGACCACCATGATTTGTAGGTGAGCAATGGGTCGCCGCGCTGCGAGGGGCGCTACCTCATGTTCGATCGCCGCGCGGTTCGGGCCGCCGAGGACAGTGTATTCATGTTCGATCATGTTGGACGATACGATAGTACGATTCGAGAAGAAATGTAAGTTAGACTCATTATGAGTCGTATGTTAGTATCTTTGTCGTTTACTAACCACATCCTGCCCACGCCCAAGCAAAGATGGCAATCGATCTTCACGACCTGACTCAGGCCCAGCGCGACCGCTTGGCGTTCATCGAGATGCGTGTCCGATTCCTGGGCGAGGTGCGCCGGCAGGACCTCTTTGGGCGCTTCGGGATCCAGGCCGCCGCCGCTACGCGCGACCTGGCGGCTTACAAGGATCTGGTGCCCGGCAATCTCGACTACGACAGCAAGAACAAGGTCTACGTGCGTGCCGAGTTGTTCAGGCCTCTCTTCGACCTCCCGCCGGCCCGTGTCCTTGCGTGGTTGACGCGCGGCTATGGTGACCATGAGCCCACAAGGCAACGCCCCCTGATTCCTTCAGAGCCGGCAGCCGAGATCAACGATCCGGACCTCGAGGTCCTGTCGGTGATCACGCGTGCGATCCACCGTAAGTCAGCCGTCCAGATCAGCTATCGGGCGGTGAGCAGTGGCATGACTTCGCGCGTCATCGTGCCCTTCGCTCTCGCCGACAGCGGTAGTCGGTGGCATGTTCGCGCGTATGACAGGCGGTCCAATGAGTTCCGCGACTTCGTGCTGGCCCGCATTGCCGATGCCCGTTTCGAAGGCGGACCGATCGCCGACGAAGAGCTGCCAGGGCACGACATCCAGTGGAACCGGATCGTCGAGATGGAGCTGGTGCCGCACCCCGCAAACATGAGGAACCCGGACACCATCGAGGCCGAATACGGCATGACCGACGGCATGCTGGTGATCCGTCTCCGTGCGGCACTTGTCGGATACATGCTCCGGCGCTGGAACGTGGACTGCACACCGGATCACAGTCTTCGCGGAGGGGAGAGCCACCTCTGGCTGAAGAACCGGCAGGCGCTTTATGGCGTCACCAACTTGTTTCTCGCGCCCGGCTACGGCGAACCCAGCAAGGATCGGTGATGGCCATGTCGTGCGCCCATGTCTGCAACCCGTCAGATCGTCAGAACCGAAAGGAGCCCCGCCATGGCTAAACCCCCCGCCAATCACGGCAAGAGCTGGACCCCGGCTGCGGTCACCCAGCTCAAGCAGCTGGCGAAGGAAAACACGCCCACGCGCGTCATCGGCTTGAAGCTGGGGCGCACGGAAGACGCGGTTCGTGCCAAGGCCGGCGAGGAGAACCTCTCGCTGAAGCCCACTAACCAGTCGCCGTACAACCGGCGCAAGCCCTGACCCATCGGGACCGGAACGACAAGGGGCGCACCGTGCTGAAACTCGAACAGATCCAGAAGAACGCAGCCATCTCGGGCCTGGAGCCCGGGCAGGTGGTGCGCATCGTCACCACCGAGCCGGTCGGTGACAACGCCCTGACCGTCTACTACAAGACCGCCGACGGCAAGCTGCTGGAGCGGATGCTGTTCCGCACCGACGAGGCCAAACTGTCTCTAGCCGAGGCAGGCAGGCCGTGGGCATTCGATGCGCCGGGCGAGGAGTTCAAGCTTGCCGCCGAAGCCTACCGCATCAATCTAGCCCACTTGTTCGACCCGATGATGGCAGTCCATACCTCCAACGTCGAACCTCTGCCACATCAGATCACGGCGGTGTACGAGTCGATGCTGCCGCGCCAGCCGTTGCGTTACGTCCTTGCCGACGACCCTGGTGCAGGCAAGACCATCATGGCTGGCCTGTTCATCCGCGAGCTGCTGATGCGGGCCGACGCCAAGCGCGTGCTGATCGTGGCCCCTGGCAGCCTGGTCGAGCAGTGGCAGGACGAAATGTTCGAGAAATTTGGCCTGACATTCACGCTGTTTTCGCGCGAGCAGGTCGAGCAGTCGCGCAGTGGTAATCCGTTTGATGACATCGATCTAATGGTTGCCCGGATTGATCAACTCTCCCGCAACGAAGACCTGCAAGAAAAACTGCGGCTGTCACATTGGGACTTGGTTGTAGTGGACGAAGCGCACAAGCTCTCGGCAAGCTATTTCGGCAACAAAGTCAACAAGACCAAACGCTTCCTGCTCGGCGAACTGCTCGGTTCGGTCACGCGCCACTTCCTGCTGATGACCGCCACGCCGCACAACGGCAAGGAAGAAGACTTCCAGCTTTTCATGTCCCTGCTGGATTC
>CAISDD010000443.1 GCA_903883985.1 uncultured Pseudomonadota bacterium
CCAGCCACGTCTGTTCATCCAGAGCCTGCGCGCCCAGGAAGAGCAACGGGCCGACACCCGTCTCGCGCAAGGTCCGGAAGGCCAGTTCGCGGCCGATGTCCGGCAACTGCTTGCACTGATCAAGCGGCTACGGCAGCGATTTGATCGACGCGCGCTCTCCAACTCTATTCTGGTTAACCTCTCTTTCTCTGCTACTGATTTTACACGCTTTGCCTTTTCACTCCGTCGCATTGCATCCAGCTTGCATTTAGAAATGAAGTCGGCAGCTATTACGTCTGCTGCCGCCAGATCGGCCGCCACCTTCTCAGCGCCATGTTTAGCGCGTACATTCATGCGAATAACGTCACGTTGCATAATGGCAGCCTGATGCGCTTCCTCAAATCTACAAAGCACCTCTTTTGCCACTGCGCCTTTCCTTTCACTTAGGCCAATCACGACCTGATTGAAGTATGTTGGGTTTCCATTCAGAGTAGAATATGCTGATTTACGTACAGACTCCGCCGCACTCTCACTAGAGGCCCATAGTGCAATATCAATAACACTCAACTCGTTCAGGGTGATAGCCTTTGTAGTCATTTATAACTCACATATGCGGCAATATTAAGTTTTTCAAACAAAGCGCAACCCACTCAAGAAACTTTCCGTTCAGTATTTCTGGTAATCTACTTCGTATTCACAATCAGCAAAGAAGGGCGAAAAAGTTGGCCATAAGGGACGCACCCAATGCCGTTAAGTTAGCGTTTTTCGCAGTTGGCAAGTCTGCGTAAGTCGCTGATTTTCCAGTGTTGCCATGATCAGTTTGCTACGCCATCTGGCTTAACTTAACGGCATTGGGGACGTACCTCGGTTTTCATCGTTGACCAACACTACAACCATGGAACCCGGCATTGCCCGCAGAACAAAATATGAGCGCAGCATTATTCGTTCGATGAAAACAAACATGTGACGATATGATCATTCTGATTTTTCTTTAGCCTTTACATAGTACGTCGCCCTGCCTTGTCTCATTCTTTCAATGTATCCATTGTTGATCAATGCATTGAACAATGCCTTGACTTTCGTTTCACCGGCTTGAAGTAGAGCGGCGGCATCTTTGCGGGTGAGTGTGCCGACCTGACTTAGATGCTCCATTAGCTGCCGTTCATCGGGATGCAACGCCGACCAATCGGTCGGAATTGGTCGGAATCGGGCGGAATCGGGCGGAATCGGGCGCTCTTCTTCAGGCGGTTGATCCAATTCGGCGGTATCCGGCGCTCCAGTCGGGCGATCCGGCTCCGGTCGATAGAACTCTACATCCACAAAATCGCCCTTTTCCCGTATGCGCGGTTCGGATAAGCCTGCTGCCCGGCATGCGCTCTTGATGCGCTGGATGCCGCTGCCCCACTGTTCGATGTAGCCGAGTTCCTTGAATACGCGGGCGATGATGCGGTTGCGGATTTCCGAGCGGCCATCCAGCAGCGTTTCCATGGTGAGGGTGTTGGGCAGGCCGCCAGGGGAGACGATGTTGACGATGTCGTCGTAGATGCCGACTTTGATGTCGCGCCCCTGGTTTGTGTAGTCGCGGTGGACGAGGGCGTTGGTGAGCGCTTCGCGTAGGGCGGTTTCCGGGATTTCGTAGGTGTCGGTGCGTTGCAGGCCTTTGATTTCGCCGCGCAGGTGGATGTGGTTCTTGATGAAGGCTTCGGCCTGTTCCAGTTGGGTGAAGAGGTCGCCGGTGTATTCCTTGCGGTCGAGAAACACGCTCATGTCGGTTCCTTTGAAGCGGGCGCATTTGGTCACTACATGGGCTTGCAGGCCGAGCAGGATCAGCAGGCCTTGCGTGGTCCAGGTGGTGCCCTGTTCCTGCTGGATGAGTTTGAGGTTCTTGAGTTTTTCCTGATCCAGCGGTTTGCCCAGGGCGGAAAAGCGCCTTTCCAGCGGGCCGAGGTCCAGGGATTGCAGCGTTTGCTCGCGGCAGATTTCTTCATCGAAGCTCTGGTTGCGCCGCTGCCGTTCCAGTTCGAGGACGTGGTCGAAGTCCGCCTTGCGGTTGCTCGCTCCGATGCGCAGGTAGACGCCGTGATTCCTGCCTTCGGACTTGAGGTAGTAGGGCGGCAGGTTGCCGCGAAACACTTCGACCACCAACACCAGCTTGCCTTGCAGATGGGCGGTATAGATTTCCGGCAGGATGGCCGGGGTGCAGCGGTCGTGGATGATCGAGGCGATCTGGTCTTGCAGGGTAAACAAGTCGTCTTCCGCAACGCCCGTCACCTGGCGTTGGTCGTCCACGCCCAGCACCAGTTTGCCGCCGCTGGTATTGGCGAAGGCCACGATGGTTTTAGCGACCTGGTCATGTTGAGGAAGCCGGGATTTCAGCTCCAGCGTTTTGCTTTCGCCTTGCTGGATGAGTTCAAGCAGGTTCATGGCGTTGTTGTGTGTGGATCAGGTTCTGGAACTTCACAGTATCAGCGAAGCCAGTTCATTGCCGACTTCACCCTCGGAAGCGGGTTGCTCCGTTTCCACCGCCATCTGCTCCAGCAAAACCCGCCAATCCGCCGTTTCATTCTGTTCCAGCACCGCCAGCAACCCGACGAAGGCCTTGATGGTGGTGCGTGGGGTGCGGAAGGTGGCTTCGCCCAGGCGTTGTTCGCTGTGGGCGATGAAGGCGGGGATGCCGGCCACCGGCAGTAACTGCGCTCCGGCACCCTGGTAGACCTGGCTGAGTCTGAGTAGCAGTAGGGCGAACTGGTCGCGGCTCAGGTTGTCGAGGCGGATGACCGGGCCGCTGAGGTCGATCAGGCCGTCGCGGGCAAAAGGGTTTTCCGCCAGACGCGATTGCAGGGCGGGGTAGCTGTACAGGCCG
>CAISDD010000444.1 GCA_903883985.1 uncultured Pseudomonadota bacterium
AATCCCTCCTCTCCCGCCCGACCCAAGTCCTTGGCTTGGGAATTGCGCCTTGAAGTCAAACGCCATCACCGCAGGGAGCCTGGACATCTAGGCAAACCAAGGTGATGATTCATAAATCGCAGCCAAGATGACAACCCACGGAGAGGTGGCCGAGTGGCTGAAGGCAACGGTTTGCTAAACCGTCATAGGGGTTAAACCCTATCAGGGGTTCGAATCCCCTCCTCCCCGCCCGGGCATGCGATTTGTGAAAGTGCAAGACATTGTTCCTGTTCTGACGTTTCTGTGCCCCAGGCCGCCCTGACTTGGCCGTGCAGAAAACGTTCGCCGCCGCTCCATCTGCGCAGGCCCAGCCTGCATGGCGCAGCGACACGGAACCCCAAGGGTTCATAGCTCAATTGGATAGAGCATCGGCCTACGAAGCCGGAGGTTGCAGGTTCGATTCCTGCTGAGCCCGCCCTTTTTTCCCTGCTTTTTCATACGGCGCATTGGCGCCTGGCGGCCCTGGCACCTGCAGGCGCAGCCCGGTGCAACCGTGTGAAAATCGCTGCAGCGCCGGAAACTGTCGCTGCGTGGCCACCCACTCGGCCCCAGTTTGGAGGATCCACCAACCATGCTGCGCCAGGACCACGAGTTCATGGACGTAGCGCTGCAGGCTGCCTTGCAGGCTGGGCGTGCTGGCGAAGTGCCGATTGGCGCTGTGATTGTTCACGAAGGCGAGATCGTCGCCATTGCTGCCAATCGCCGCGAACAGGACCACGATCCGACCGCACACGCGGAGATTCTCGCCCTGCAAGCCGCTGGACGCCGCCTGGGTTCGTGGCGGCTCAATGAATGCACACTGTTCGTGACGCTTGAACCGTGCCCTATGTGCATGGGCGCTGCTGTTGGCGCGCGCTTGGGGCGCTTGGTGTTTGCCTGCCGCGATCCTAAGGCGGGCGCTGCTATCTCCTTGTATGAACTAGGCAATGACCCGCGGCTGAATCACCGCCTGATCGTGACTGAAGGCGTGCGCCGCCAACAGGCCAGCGATCTGCTGTCTGGCTTCTTCGCTGCACTACGGGCGGGCGATCGCGCCGTGCCGGACACCCTGGTAGAGAGTTTGGCAACGGAAAGCTTAGCGGTGCCGGAAGGCTTGGCAGTGACGGAAAGCCGCGCACTGCCGCCGATTCAGGATCGCCCCTGATCGAGGGGCCGGACGCTGCGACCGAGATTGCAGACAGCGGCCAGCCAACGCTTGCCAGGGACGCCTGGGCTGACTATGATGCCGCGGCTTCGGGCGCTGTGCGCGCACGGAGGCCGGCACCCCACGGTGTGCTGGACCCAGCGGAACCTCAGGCAGCGTCAAGGCGCTTAGGCTGCGCGAAGTCCGCATCTGAGATGGAAATAGTGCCCAAGCTAGCGCCGTCGGGCCCCCTTCGCGGGACCGCCTGACCCGCACGACGGAGAGCTGTCCGAGTGGCTTAAGGAGCCTGACTCGAAATCAGGTGTATCGCAAGGTACCGGGGGTTCGAATCCCTCGCTCTCCGCCAAGACGATCATGGGTTTAGTCAACCCGTGACGCATTGAAAATACACTGGAATTGCGAGACATGAGGGTGCCATTCCCCGGCGACAACGACGGGGTGACGCAGCCGCTGTAGCGTGCCCACTGCCGGTTTGCCCGGTGGCTGCTAGGGCACATGCCGGAGAGATGTCCGAGTGGTTTAAGGTACTCGCCTGGAAAGCGGGTGTACCTCAAAAGGGTACCACGGGTTCGAATCCCGTTCTCTCCGCCGCGCTCGCAACCGGTGGTTCAGGCTTGGGACCCTCAGGCAGAACA
>CAISDD010000445.1 GCA_903883985.1 uncultured Pseudomonadota bacterium
CCCTACTTGCCTGGAGAAGTTCCGGCAGCCGAGCAGGGCGCGGCCGTGCCCAACACCCCTGCCGGCACTCCACCGCTGGGCCGCGCGTTACGTCTGGGCACTCCTGCTGGCGCGCATCTATGAGGTACTGCCGCTGGTATGCCCGAAGTGCGGCGGCGAGATGCGGATCATCGCCTTCATCACCGAAGGCCCGGTAATCCGCGAAATTCTCGCTCACCTGGGCGAGCCGACTTCGCCCCCCCGCCTGGCGCTGGCGCGCGGCCCGCCGTTGTGGGAGGCTCTGGCGACCGGACAGGCGGAGCGGGAAACCGATCCGCAGGCCCAGCCGGGCCCGGACTACGCATTTGACCAGCGCGTCGCCTGGTAGGGACGGACAAGACAAGGATTCGGGCTTGTTGCGGGGGCGACTAGTGCCTGAAAGCTCAAGACCGTAGAATTACGCCCGGTACTGGGCTTTCAGTCGGGGTTTCTGCGCTGGCGAAAGACGTTTCTGAACGAAATTCTCAAAATTCTCGACTGATCTGGGTTGTGATGCATGGTGGTACCTTTTGAGGGGTGGTTGAATTTCCTACCATTTTTTCCCCCTTCTCCTCGGCACCTCCTCGTGGAGCGCCGGCGCTCCCCGCCCCCCCTGGCGCTCCTAATCAGGCATCCTACGCGGGGAATTCCCGATTGAATCGGTAGGTTTCTCGCGTTCACATTCGGTATGGAATCAATCAATGGAGTCAGCATGAAGATCAGGATGCTTTTGTCGTGGGCGGCCCTTGCCGCGTTGTTGTCGGCCGGTGCCGCCCTGGCTGCGGACAAGTGGCGCATCAACGATTTCGGCACCCGCGACCCGGACAAACTGCTGCTGTTCTCCTGGGACACCCCGAGTATGGGCTTGAAATACCGCATCCGCAGCTACCTTGCCGAGCAGCGGGCGGACTCACCCCAGGGGCTGTTCACCCAGGCCTGGTTGCAGGACAAGATCAAGGACGGCAGCGGCATCCCCGGTTATGAGGCATGCGTCGCCAAATACCCGAAATACGCCTTCTGCCTGTACAACCTGGCAGCCAGCTACACCAACGCGAAACGCTTCGAAGATGCCCTGCGCCTGCGCCAGCGGATACTGGACATGGACCCCGGCTTCAACGACTGCAACGTCGTCTACCACGCCTTCACCACCCTGCGCGACAACCTGAAGCGCCCCGACGAAGCCGCCGCGCTGCTGGCCCGCTACCAGGAAAAGCTGGGCGACAGCTACATCTGGGACTACATTGCCGCCCAGGACGCGCGCAAGACGAAGAACCTCGGCCTGACCCTGGAAAAGCTGGAAGCCGCTGCGCACAAGCACGACGCTCCCTACGATGTCTGGGAAGAAATGGCCGATCTGAAATCCGGAGATCTCTACGACAGCCGCAGCGGCGAGACCCGTTTGGGCAGCGCGGTGAACGTGATGTTCGACTACATCCACGCCGGCCACCGCGACCCGCGCACCATCGCGTACCTGCGCGACAACTTCAAGGACGCCCTCGCCGGCAGCGGCGACCGGCAGAAGCTGATCGACCTGGAAAAACAGTTCAGCCGCGTCCTGGCGCCGGAATTCATCGAATACGCCTACGACAATGCCCATGACTTCAGCGTCGGCGCCGCCTGGGTCAACGCCAACCTGCCGAAGCCGGAAGGCAACGAGGTGCCCTACGAACTGTTCGCCTGGGCCGATGCCAACGCCCATATCGAAGGTCTCACCCCGCGCGTGCTGTCCGCCTACCAGCGGTCCATCGCCAACGCCAACACCGACAAGCAGCGCCGCGACCGCTACGGCCTGATGTTGCGCATGAACGCGGAACGCGGCTGGTGCAGCCAGATGGCGAGCCTGGCGGGCAATTTGGAAGCCCGCTTCCCCGGCCTGAAATCCCCGGAGAACGCCTTCGAGGTGGCCATCTGCAACCAGGACCCGACCGCCGCCGTTCGCTACCTGGAGCAGTACGAGAACCAGTCCGGCCCCACCTACCGCGCCGACTGGGGCCGCGTCGCCCGGCTGCGCGCCGCCGAGCAGAACCGCGCCCAGTACGAACGCGAAAACCCGTTCCTGCAGAACTGGTTCAAGCAGTTCGGCGACCGCCTGGAATTGCGCATCGAATTCGCCACCGCCGCATCAGACCTGCCCGCCACGGCCCAGGCCGACCTGAACAAGCTGGCCAACCTGCTGAAGGCGCCGGGGGCCGCCGGCTACGTGTTCGAGATCAGCGGCCACACCGACAACCGCGGCAGCGCGGCCATGAACGAAACCCTGTCCGGCGCACGTGCCGCCGCCGTGGTGGCAGCCCTGGTGAAGAAGGAGGTGCCGGAGGACCGCCTGCGCTCCAAGGGCTACGGCCTCACCCTGCCCCTGGCCAGCAACCAGAACGACTCCGGCCGTGCCCGCAACCGCCGCGTCGAGGTGCGCCCGGTGGGCACTTTGAGCGCCCCGATCCTGGCGCAGAAGGGCAACCTGCCCTCGGGCAAGCTCCTGCCCCTGCCCGGCGGGCGCTGGGCGGTGCTGGGCGAAGGCCCCAGCTACCTGTGGGATCTGCACCGCAACGTGCGCCTCACCGAATACGCCGAAGGCTCCCCCTTGTTCGTCACCCCCAACGGCCGCTACCTGGTGGCCCGCTCGGAACAGAAACTGGCCAACCAGGCCAAGAACACCGAACTGCTGACCTACGACCTGAAGAGTGGCCGGCTCATCGCCCGCGCCGCCCTCCCTTTCTCCTGGGGCTTCGCCCTGAGCCCGAAGGGGGATGAACTGGCCGCCTCCAACATCGAGAACATCATGGTCCTGGCCGTGCCCGGCCTCACCACCGCCCGCATGGCGCCGGTGGCCGGCAAGGGCTGCTACAGCAAGGGCATGGCCTGGCTGGCGGGCGACCAGATCGCCCTGTCCTGTGCCAGCTACGAGCACATCCACGTGGTCAATGCCCGCACCCTGGCCCCGGTGGCCAGCCTGGACGGCGTCGACTGGGTGCATTCCCTGGCCGCGACCGGCGACGGCCGCTATCTGGTGGCCGGCCACAACGGCGGCAAGCTGATGGCCTGGGACGCGAAGACCTGGAAACTGCACGGCGAGATGGAAGTGCCCCACGGCGTCCCCTCCAAACTGGCGGCGCGCCCGGATTCCAGCGAGATGGCGGTGTCAGGCAACGGCAATGCCACCCAGCGCATCGACATCGAATCCATGACGGTACTGGACACCTGGGAACGCAACGCCCAGCCGGTCTACAGCGCCGACGGCGGCAAGCTCTACCAGGCCAACTACCCCGGCTACGAGATCCGCGACCTGGCCGACAACAGCGTCGCCAAGCTGGAGCCGGAGAAAGACGCCAGTTCCGGCGCCAGCACGGTCTGGGTGTTCCCCGGTTCCAACCGCATGTTCGTCGCCACCGCCAGCAGCGCGGAAATCTTCGACATGACCAC
>CAISDD010000446.1 GCA_903883985.1 uncultured Pseudomonadota bacterium
AGCCCGCTCCTACGGAGGTCACGCGGGTTCACCCAAGGAGCGTGATCGAAGGCGAAAACCTCAATGTTTATGGGGCCTTACGGGGAAAAATGAGCAGTCAACCGAGGATTCAAGGATCATGAACAGACGCACATTCTTCAAACTGGCGACGGGGAGCGTCTCCGCGCTGGCCCTGTCGCGCTTCATCCTGAACGGTCGGGCCATGGCGGGGGAGCGCATCGAAAGACTCGTGCGCGGCAATGCCAAGTGGAAGAAACGACTCACTCCGGAACAGTACGATATCCTGCGCGAAGAAGGCACCGAACGCGCCTACACCAGCCCGCTCAACCATGAAAAGCGCAGCGGCCTGTTCGCCTGCGTAGCTTGCGGCTTGCCGCTATTCCCTTCCCGGTTCAAGTATGACAGCGGCACCGGTTGGCCCAGCTTCTACGACGTCCTGCCCGACCACGTGGAAACTCGCACCGATTTGAAACTGGCCCTGCCGCGCACCGAGTTTCACTGCGCGCGCTGCGGCGGCCACCATGGCCATGTGTTCGAAGACGGGCCCCGGCCCACCGGCCTGCGCTACTGTAGCAACGGCCTGGCGCTGAAGTTCGTGCCCGGCTGACCCACCCCCCGGCCGAGCGACACGGGCATGGCGGGCGTCATGGGTTCCTCCGCGTCCTACGGATATTCGAGCCCCGTGAAAACGAACGCGGGACTCGAAGCCCAACTCGACCGCTACAAGGGTAAGCTTTCTGACCAGGAAACCTGCCCCTCCGGAAAAACGCCCGAGGGCCGGGCAAACATCAAGAAACTCGAAGTGACCATCAGTGAGATCAAGAACAGCATCGCAGCGGCGGACACCCAAAAAATCGAGGCCGATAAACCTGCCCCGCGACCGAGTGAGGGCATAGGCATGAACCTGGATGTCTACGCCTGAGTGCCGGGGGGGGCAGATCGGGTGCACAAAACGTCCCCGCCAGAAGTACCCCCATGGACTCACCGCAACCCACGGAGCCTACCCTTCTCCCTGCTTCAGGCTGAAACACACCTCGCCGTTGCGGTTGCTGACCAGTTCCAGGCGGTATCCCAAGCTGGCGGCCTGCTTGCTGGCCTGATACAGGCCAATGCCGAGTCCATCGTAGTTCGACACCGGGGCGTTGAATAATCGCTCCTGGATCGCGGCGGGCACGGCCTCGCCGGAGTCGCATACGATCAGGCAGGGACAGGGCTGCGTCTCCAACTCGACACTGATGGTCACATCCGGCTGCCCTACGCGCTTACGCAGCGCGTTTTGCACCAGATTGTCGGCGACGCTGTCGAACAATTCCTGAGGCAGCGTCGCCTCGCCCTCGTCCTTGACGAAGTCCAATACCTCGCGCGCATAGCGCGACTTCAATCCCCGCCACCATTCGCGAGCCGAGACAGGGTGGTTGTCGTGCGCCTTCTGCGGCGCCTTGAGCTTGTCCAGGGTAATTTCCAGACGCTTTGCCATTTGCGGCAACTGCCGTTGCATCAGGGATTGCAAGGACATGGCCTGCTCGGGACGGCTGTGCTCGGCGGCGGAACAAAGCGTCATGAGCGATTGCAACAAATTCTTCACATCGTGGGTCAGGCGCGACCCGGTATCGTATATCGCCTGGGTGTAAGCGTTCGCACTCATGAGGCGCTCGCGGGTCTTGGCCGCGTAGAAATAGCCGATGATCTCGGTCAGCAAGCGCAAATGCAGGGCGAACGCGGGGTTGACCTCGGCTTCCGTATAAAACACCACCTCCACGCCCCGGTGAGTGAAACGAGTCTCATGCGGACTCTTCGCGCCCAGCGACTCGTCGAAGATCGCGGTTCTCCAGGCCACCCCGGTGGACCAGGGGAGATGGGTGAAACCCGCCATCACGGTGCGCAGGAAAACATCCGGGTCGGGCTCCTGCTCGGCGGCTTCGGATAGCTGCTTCAGCCAGTCTTCCAACGGCAGGCCCAAAGACAGCACATAGCGGGAAAACAGGGTGCGCAGACCGGCAGAGCCGTCGCGCGGCTGCCATAGCCAAGCGAAGATGAGCAAGGTTGCGGCCAGGGTGGCCATACTCAGAAGTAGACCGCCCGCGTAATCGCTCTGCCGCAGATGCATGACGACATAACTACCCAGGGCCAGGACGCCGATGATCAGCACGAACATCAAGGCATAGAGCAGGTCCATCGCCGAGCCCAAGCGGCCTATCCGGGGAGAAGGAAACGCCAGTACCAGCAAGGGCAGGAAGAGCAGGCTGTCGCGCCAGAACGCGATCTGGCCGACCTGGCGCACCGGCAAGCCATACCCCTGCGGTAACAGCCAGACGAAGAGCAGCAATAGCAGATAGAGCACGGCCGACCAAAGGCCCGCGCGTTCCCGCACCGTCGGCAAGGTGACCGCCACCGCCCCCAGCAGGCCGGCTAGCATCACGCTCCAGAGCGCGGCCACCCAAACGTTATGCAGGCCCGCGAGCAGCACGCCCACCAGTAGCACGCCCAGTGTGCGCAGCCAGGGCAGGCGCTGCTGGCCGCTGAAAAATGGCTGCCAGAGCAGAAACACGCCGTAATGCGCCAGCACCACGGCCTGCCCCCACAACGCGTCCTGCCCCCAGACGAAGGCCGCGTGCAAAAGAAGCAGCATCAGAGCCAGGATGCGGTTGCCATAGCGCTGCAAGCGCACGACATCGTCACCAGCCGATTCAGGAGAGGGCACAATCGCTCTGAACATGGTCGGATTATCGACCGATTCCAGGTAAAGTTGAGTGGGTTTGAATGCGCTAGACTACCCGTCCAGGTGCAGGTAGGATCGACAATTCCGGCGAAATTCCGTCAACGCCAGCCCCAACCCGATATTCAAGCCATTGTTCCGACTGCGACAAGGGCCAGGCCTGCTAATTGCTTGAGACCCAACTGGCATGAAAACAACCACTAATCCTGAAGTTGTCCGTGGCATAGGGTCGCGGCGTCCGCGCCCAGCCCTCACCCGTCCATGACGCGAGAGCCGCGCGGCTTTACGCTGATCGAGCTCGCCATCGTGCTGGTCGTGATCGGACTGCTTCTGGGCGGCGTGCTAAAGGGCCAGGAACTGATCGAAAGCGCTCGCGCTCGCAGCATCATTTCGCAGATCGACAGCCTCAAGGCTGCGTATTACGCGTTCCAGGACAAATACCGGGCGGCGCCCGGCGATTACCCCGGCAACCTGGCCTACGCCAACCTGACCGGGATCGCATCGCCCCAGGTCGGCGGCAACGGCGACGGCGTGGTACGCGACACGGAGCAGGCGCGGGAGACGCTGTTGCTGTGGGTACATCTGTCGCATGCCAACCTGATTACCGGCAACTACCGCGCCGAGGGGAGTCTGCCCGATCGCAACGGGGAATGGCCACGCAACCCCTA
>CAISDD010000447.1 GCA_903883985.1 uncultured Pseudomonadota bacterium
AGCCCAACAATCAACAAACGCAAAAAGCCAAACATGCAGTCGACCCACAAACAATCTTGGGCGCATCAAATGTTGGGCTTCCTTGCGTCAGCCCAAGCTACGGGTGCCCAACCTACGCTTGCTCGACCTCCTCCAACCAGGCACGCAGAGGCATTTCCGCGTCCCGGAACGCCGGCTGTTCCCAAAAAGCCTTCAGGGTAGAGGTGTAGGGTGGGCAAACGTTTTTTTGTTTGCCCACCCATTTCACCGTTGCGAGTCCGCGTGGGCAAACGATAAGGCCGTTTGCCCACCCTACCCGGCTGCATAGGCGGATCGAGTCAGTACGGACGTGCTCCAACTGCTTATACTTCTCTTGAGCCCTTCCTCCTGACTGTCGTCATGCAACTCAAGCTGCATGCAGTTCGCTATCCGCCTGGTGCGCCGATTGCTCCTGTTACCTTCGGGCAGGATGGGGGGACTATCGGGCGCAGCAATGAGTGCACCATGGTCGTGCCTGACCCCAGGAAGTTCATCTCCAGGGTTCATGCCCAGGTCCGCTGCCGTGCGGGCAACTACTCGCTCAAGGTCATTTCCAGGGTCAACCCGGTTTGGGTGAGCAAGGTTCCAGTCGGCTTCAACGAAGCGGTCGAGGTCAAGGACGGGGATACGGTTGTTCTTGGCGATTACGAATTCCAGGCTTCGCTGGTCGATGATTTTGCCGCGTTTGCGCCTAGGACTCCGGTCTACGACGACCCCTTTTCCAGCCTGAGTAACGCATGCCCGCAGCCCGCAAGACGGGAGGAAGATACGCTGAAAGATCCGTTCCTCTGCGGGGGCGGATCAACGCCCGGAGGTCTGGTGTCCGGATTGCCTCCGACACCGGGGGTGGGGCTGAGTGAGCTGTTGTCCGGTACGGATGGGTTGAACAAGTGCGACCCCTTGCTGGGAATACTGAGCAGCAATACGGTCGCATCGGCTGGAGCGGTGAGTGGGCTGAGCGGAACCGTCACGGCGACAGGGGACAACGACCGGCTCCTCTCCAAAGGTGGCATGGATGGCGCGGGTTTGCCAGGCGCTAAGCAATCGGTGGCGAGCCCTGGCTCGCTGGGCGCGCATGGCGATCATGTCCATGATATCAACCTGCCTTTCCAGTCCACCTTGCCCACGAACGCGCGTGGCGTGCCGTCCCCGGGGCATCGCGAAATGGGCGACAAGCCCGCTATGGACGACAGTCTGTTTGCCATATTGTCAGGCGGTTCCGCGACCGCAGCATCTGTGCATCCTGACATGGCTCCCGAGCCCCGACTGGGGCTAGACGATGATATTTTCGCCATCTTTGATGCCCCTGGGATATCTTCTGGCCCCGTGCTTTCCGCTGTGGCCGGCGTGAACGCCCAAGCGTCGCCCGTCCCGTCTCCCGCCCCTGCCACCGGCGCTGCCACCGGCGCTGGGGTGGCGCAGTGCTCCACCCCAGCCAGACAAGACCTCATTGCTGCATTCGCGGCCGGAGTGGGCATGCCCGACCTGGTCGTGAGCCCTGAAGATGCGGAGGCCTTCATGGGCGAAGCCGGAAAGATGCTGCGTCAGTCGATCGAGGGCATCTATGATTTGTTGATCCTCAGGGCGGAGGTCAAGAAGGAATTACGCGCCGAAGATAGGACCATGATCGCCTCTCGCGAGAACAATCCGCTGAAGCACACCGAGTCGGTCGAAGAGGCTCTGGCCTACCTGATGCAGTTCAAGAACCAGAACCCCGCGTTTCTGTCCCCGATCAAAGCCATACAGGATGCCTGCAACGACGTGCGCGCGCATGAATTGGCCGTGATGGCCGGGATGCGTGCTGGCCTGGCCGGTGTCATCAAACGCTTCGAGCCCCGTATCCTGGAGTCGCGCATCAAGAAGGGCGGAACTCTGAGCGCCGTATTGCCCGCTTTGTACAAATCGAAACTATGGGATGCCTTCATCGACATGTACCAGGAAATAGAGCGCGATGCGGAGGATCACTTCGATAAGCTGTTCGGGCGCGAGTTTGTCCGGGCCTACATGGAGCAGGCCAAGAAACTCAGGAAGTGATGCGCCCCCTGGCTACTCCCTGCGCAACGCCACTAGGGGCGGTTCGTCGAGCAGGTCTCGGGTCGCCAGCCAACCAGCCAGAAGTACCAGGAGCATGCCACCGCCCACGCCGATCAGCCAGATCCAGGGATCGGGGCTGTGCGCCAGATCGAACACCTGTCTGGCCAGTACCCAGGCCAGAACGCTGGCAGAACCCGCGGCGACCGCACCGGCCAGCAGGCCCAGCAGGGCGAATTCACTGGCCAGCGCCGCTCGCAATGTGCGCCGGGATGCACCCAGAGCGCGCCACAGGCCGATCTCGCGGGCGCGCTCGTTGCGCCGCGAGTAGAGCGCGGCGAGCATGACCAGCACACCCACTCCCAGGCTGAACAGGAACACCAGTTGCACTGCGGCACTCACCCGGTCGGTGAGGGTCCTGAGTTCGTCGATGACCTGGGCGACATCGATCACGGTCAGGTTGGGAAAGGCGGTGACCAGGCCTGCAAGCACCGTGCCGTGCGCGGGCGCCAGGTAGAAACTGGTGATGTAGCTCTTCGGCAAGCGTTTCGTGGCGCCGGGCGGGGTGGCAACGAAGAAGTTCACCCGGAAGGAATCCCATTCCACTCGGCGCAAGTTGCTGACACGACCGGAAAGAGGCAGGCCGCCGGCATCGAAGTCGAGCCGGTCGCCCAGGCGGATGTTCAGTATCTTGGCGATGCCACTTTCTACCGTGAAACCCGTGGCTTGTCCGGGTGCCCACCATTTTCCAGCGACCAGCTCATTGTCGCGCGGCAGTTCGCTCAGTTCGGAAAGGTTGAATTCGCGCTCGGCCAGATTGCGCGCCCGCCCCTCCGGATAGGCCTCGGGGTGAACCGCTTGCCCCGCGATGGCGGTCAGGCGGGCACGGATCATGGGGTAGATCGTCACTCCCGGCACGCCATTGCGCCCTAGCCAGGCGCGTAGCGGCGCGACTTGTTCCGGCTGGATGTTGATGACGAAACGGTTGGGTGCGCCGACTGGCACCTGATTACGCCAGGAATCGAGCAGGTCGCCGCGCACCAGGGTGAGCAGGAGTAGAGCGAGCAGGCTCAAGCTCAGGGCCATGGCCTGGAGCGTAGTTTCCCAACGCCGCTGCTTCAGGCCCAGCAACCCCAAGCGGGGGCCGGGGGGCAAGTAGCGCGCCAGCATTCCCAGCGGCCATAGGAGTGCCTGAACCAGCGCCGCCGCGAGCAGCGCCACGCTCACTACGCCGCCGCCGACGATCAGGGCTAAGCGAACCTCGCCGGCTTGCCAGTAGATCAGCCCCGAAACCAAGGCCAGGCCCGCGAGATGGGCGAAGAGCGCTGGAGCTTGGCCGGTGTCACTGTGCCCGGATTCATGGCGCAGTACGCGCAGCGTCGGCACCCGCGCCAGACGCAACAAGGGCGGCAGCGCGAAGGCCAGGAGCAGAGCGACCCCCGCCAACAACCCGAGCGCGAAGGGCTGCACGGATGCCGCAGGCAAGTCCAGGCGCAGCACGCCGCCCAGCAGATTTGCCAGCGCTAGTTGCGTGGCCCAGCCGAGCCCGGCGCCGAGCGTGCCAGCGGCCAGCCCTAGGCCGGCCAGTTGGCTGAAGTACAGGCCGAGCACGCGCGCTCCGCTGGCGCCAAAACAACGCATCAGGGCGACCTGGTCGGCATGCCTTTGCACGTAGCGGCGCAGGGTTAGATGGGTCGCTGCGGCGGCGAGAACCACGGTGAGTACTGCGGCGAGCCCCAAATAGCGCCGCGCGCGGTCCAATATCTGGCGCAATTCCGGCCTGGCATCGCGCACTTCTTCCAGTTTTTCGCCACGGGAGAGGCGCGGCACGCACCAGGTACGCCAGGCGGCCAGGTCGGCAGCGTTGCCCGCCAGCAGCAGGCGGTGGCTGATGCGGCTGCCTTCCTGGAGCAGGCCGGTCTTGTTCAGTTCGGCGGCCGCTAGCAGGACGCGTGGTGCCAGGGCCATGAAATTGCCGCCGCGCTCACCTTCGAAGGTGAGGATGGCGGCTACGTGAAAGCGCGCGGCACCCAGTTCCACTTCGTCCCCGACACGCACACCCAGTTCGCCCGCTGCGCGTGTATCCAGCCAGACCTGTCCGGGGCCGGGCAGGGCACGGGTGGGAGCATCCTCGGCAAACGCGGCTGGCGCGATGCGCAGGCTGCCGCGCAGGGGGTAGCCGGGCGCCACACCCTTGATGCCGACCAGAAGGTTTTTCTCAATCCTGGAATCGTCGCATTGCGACTCTCTAAGCTCCCCTCTCCCTCGGGGAGAGAGGTTGGAGGTGAGGGAAAGCGAGGGGCAGTTTCCATGCCCGTTGGCCAGCGCCATGCTCAGGAAGGCCATGCTGGAACTGACTTGCAGTCCATGTCGCCGCGCTTCACTGGCGAAGGCGGGAGACAGGGGATGATCGGAGGCCAGTGCGAGATCGGCTGCCAGCAGGATGTTGGCCTGACGCCCGAGCGCCTGGTTTACTCGGTCACCGAAGAAGGCCACGGCGGTCAGGGCAGCCACCGCCAGCGCCACCGCCAACAGCAAGACGCGGATTTCACCGGCGCGCCATTCGCGTGCGAGGAGACGCAGGAAGAGAGGGGTCATGGGTGCTGCGACACGCGATCGTTCGAGGAATCGCGTATGGAGGTGCCGATCTGCGGCGCGATCCTACCCGCCTCCAGCCGCAATTGCCGCTGACACAGGGCGGCCAGCGCCGCATCGTGGGTGACGACGATGAGCGTGGCACCCTGGGCGTGGTTGAGTTCAAACAGCAGTTCGATGATCTGGGCGCCGGTGTGGGCGTCGAGGTTGCCGGTGGGCTCATCCGCCAGGAGGATGGTCGGCGCCACCGCGAAGGCCCGCGCCAGAGCGACGCGTTGCTGTTCGCCACCGGAGAGTTGCCCAGGGCGGTGGCGGATGCGTTCACCCAGGCCCACCCGCTTCAAGGTACGCTGTGCCAGTTCTGCGGCGTTTGCCCGGCCCGCGAGTTCCAGCGGCAGCATCACGTTTTCCAGGGCGGTGAGGCCGGACAGCAACTGAAACGACTGGAACACGAAGCCCATGCCGCGCCCACGCAGGGCGGCACGACCGTCTTCGTCGAGGTCGAACAGATTATTGCCGTCGAGCAGGACACGCCCGCTGCTGGGAACGTCCAGCCCCGCGATCAATCCCAACAGCGTGGATTTTCCGGATCCAGAGTTACCGACAATGGCCAGGCTCTCACCGGACTTCACACCGAAGGAAACATCGGCGAGGATGTGCAGGGTTTCTTCGCCCACAAGGACTGTTTTGCCGAGGTTTTCGATGTCGATGCGCATGAAGGTATTTTGTTTGCTCTTGAGCGGGCCGTTACAGGCAGGCGCTGCGGCAGCGCCCACCATCCTGGTGTTTGGTGACAGTTTATCCGCAGCCTATGGTATTCCCCGAGAATCTGGCTGGGTGAGCCTGTTGCAGCGGCGTCTGCCGCAGTACTACGTGGTTAATGCCAGCGTTTCCGGGGAGACCACAGCCGGTGGGCTGACTCGCCTGCCAGGCGTGCTGGCAGAGCACAGGCCCGCGCTCACCATCCTCGAACTCGGCGCCAACGATGGCCTGCGTGGTTTGCCTGCGCGTCAGACCACGCGCAACCTGGAAGCCATGATCGCGCTCGCGAAAAGGCAGAAAAGCCGGGTACTGCTAGTCGGTATGCGCCTGCCGACTAACTATGGCCCGGACTACACGGCCAGGTTCCAGGCATCGTTCGCGGAGGCGGCGAAGGCGGGGAGGGTGCGCCTGGTGCCTTTTCTCCTGGCGGGTATGGCGGGGCAGCGTGAACGCTTCCAGGCCGACGGCCTGCATCCGGATGCCCTGTCGCAGCCGCAGTTGTTGGACAATGTCTGGCGTGAGTTGCAACCCCTGCTCGAGGAAAAATAATGGAAGCCCGCCTGATTGAGATCGAAATCAAACTGAGCTACGCAGAAGACACGTTGGAAGCGCTCAACCGCACCGTGTTTCGCCAGCAAGAGCAGATTGATCAGTTGCAGCAACTGGTGATTCGACTTTCCCACCAACTCCAGGACATGGCGCCCCAGGAACGACGCGAACAGGCCGAGGAGAGGCCGCCGCATTATTGAGCACCACGGTTGGAGTCTCATCGCCCCAGGTACTTCAGATGGCTGCCGCAGCCGTGACGACAATCCGAAGCCCCGAAGCCCGGTGACGGGATGGTGCCCGGCGTTGCCTGGTTGAGCGCGCATTCTGCGCCGTCCGAACGATGCACCTCGGTCACCTGGACGCCAGGTGCGACGAGCAGGTAGTCGATGTGCCAGCGGATTTTTTTCTCGCGGCGCAAATGCCGCGCGATGCGCGCCTCAAAATTGCGTTTTGCGGAACCGGTGTAGACATAATCACCGGCCGGGAAAGCGAACTCGCCCAGGGCGCCGATGCGCAGCGCCAGGGCTTGTGCCACATGGATGCGGAGTTGGTAGGTGTGGGGCATGACATAGTCGCGAGCAAGGTCGACCGGCATCACACTTTGCAGATTCCTTCGCCATGGTTTCCGATAGCCGCATCGCCCGAGAATAGACGTTCCAGATCGCCTTCTCCCATCCGGTCGAAATCATCCGGCACCGTGAGCTTGCCTGCCATGAAGCCCAGGCGCGTGCCGTTGCCTTGCGCTGCGAGGGTGTTCGCCTTGAACATGGGGTGGCCGGCTTGGATGATTTTCAAATGGCTACCCAAGCCGACTAGCCTGCGTTGCAACATGTCCAGCCAACGCGCTGACGAATGTTTTCAAACTGGTCATATCCGAAAGATCCGAGTACTTCCCGTTTGTAATCGCATCTCGTGGCGAAGCAATAACGGCGGCTGAGGAATACAACTGCTCCAGCACCAGACGCTGGCATAGTACGTCGTAGCGCTTCAGATAGGATGCATTTTGGAATTCGGCGGAAACGGGGAAGTGAGGTGACTTTTCCTTGACGGGCGGACGGGACTTCGGCGCATCTTCAACGAGCATCAACCAGCCCGCAAAAGGACGTGTCTGCTTTCCAAAAGCACCTTCGCGGTAAGCCGTCCAGAAATCGTGCGCTGTGCCGATGGACTCTTCCGCCCGGTTGTTGAAATTGTTGCCGAAGGAAGGGCCGACATGGCTTTTCAGCTCGATAGCCGCAATCAACTCCTCTTGATGAATTACAAGCAAATCCCAAAGCTTGGTCGGGCGAAAATAGCCCGGCAGCGTCAAAGCTGCTCGCTCAAGATGGATTTCCGCGTGCGCTAGGCCATTGGCTAGAACAATTTCGGTGACAAGCGAAACAAAGCCATCCATGCTCTTGCCGGAAGTCACACTGGAGCGCTCGCCCTGATCAATATTCCCGGAGGCTAGCTGCTTCTTGCCTGCATCATCTCGGCTCTTCCAGAATCTAAGAATGGCATTGTGTGCCTTGTTTTCGTATTGAACCAGATCAAGTGACATTCAGTCTCCACTACCGCCAAGTGCGGCTCGTTCACTGGCAGTCAGGACGTACAAAGTGAATGCTGCGCAATTGCAGGCTACGAGATCGCGCCGGATGGCTGCATCGCGCAACACCTCACGCAATGCTTCCGGCACATCACGCCATTGCGGCAAGCGAATGCGGCGCAGATACTGCGCCTGGAAGCGCAGGAAGCCGCCGCGCATTTTTGTGGAATAGGTAGCAACAAACAAACGGCTTATGCTGGAAAGCAGCACGGCCTGCAGGGCGCGTAAATCCCAAGTATCAGAAGTCACGTAATACAGGTTGTGATGAGGATATAACTCACCCACCTCGTAAACAATGTGCGCCTCTCCCTTGATGTCTGGTATCAAGAGTTTCGACTTAGTGCACAACGCGGGAAATATCCGGTCTATTGTGCGATACCAACTCGTCGGGTTCTTCTGAGCACAATGGCGCCGGGTAATCTGCGCCTTGTTTCGCTCCAGATATCGCCGCAGGCGCGGATAATCAGCGAGATCAACCAATGCATTGGTATTGCCGAAAGGATTGATCACGCCCTGTCCGCCCCATTGAACTTCGCCGGACTGTATATCGCGCGTCGTCACCAAAGGCAGCTTGCATTCAGGCTCCACATCCAGCGCGGCATAGTCCCCGATGAATATCTTGTCTGCCCCTGTTGCAACGCCGATCCCCACCTTGCAACCCGCCTCTTCCAGCAACGGAAACTGCTTTTCAAGACGTCGCAGCAGCGCCAGTTGGTCGCTAGATTCGATCAGCCAGGGCGATTCTCCCGAGGCTATATCATGCATTTCGTGTACCTCACCGCCATCTGCTAGCGGCATTGCCGCATCCAGCAACGCGGATAACTTTGCCAGCGACACCACACTGATCTCAGGGCAATGGGCAATGCGCGTCGGGCCACTTGGCTCGCGACTGATCACCGTAATCGCCGGGTAGGTGGAAACCTCCTGATGGAAGGCATCACTGCCGGTCATATCCACGTAAACCTTCAGGCGATACTGATCGGCCACCAGCTTGCGCAACGGCGCACCATAGCGGTTCTTCATCCAGCGGTCCGCGCAGATGAAGCCTAGCGCACCACCCGGCGCAAGCATGCACAGGGAACGTTCGATGAACGGAATGTACAGATCGGCACGGTCGAAGATCGTCGCATAACGCGTGCGGTACTCGCGCATCAACGCATCAGGAATCAACTCCTGCCGTACATAGGGCGGATTGCCCACTACAAAATCGAACTGACCTGCCAGCGTCGCGAGCAGGAAATCGCCCTGCACCAGCCAAACATCGGCAAGCTTATCCGCCACTGGCCCACTGACATCAGAAGCCTTCAGATATTCAACCAACGCACGCCGCGTGGTTTGGAAGGTGTCGCGATGCAGTTCCACCGCGCGAATAGCATCCTTCAAGACTTCAAATACTGAACCGCCATCGCCATAAATACGCCAGGCTGCCAGCAGCCTTTCCACGGCGGGCAACAGAAAATCGCCTCCGCCAAACGAAGGTTCCAGCAAACGCTTCTCATGCAATGGCTTGCCCGGCAAGTAACCCGCAAGATCGAGAATGAAATCAACTACCTTGCGGCGCGTGAACACTGCACCGCGCGCATCAACACCGCCTTGGGATGCCAAGGTCTCGACGGCAGCAAGCGCCGCCCGCGAGGCCGGCTGCATGGTGTCAGTGAAGAGATCGAGGTTTAATTGCATTGGATGTTGTTCGAGGTTGCGCTTGCTTGGTCGAGGTTTAGCGGCTGATCGGCTTGTAACGGATGCGCTTCGGTTTCGCCCCTTCCTCGCCCAGGCGACGGCGCTTGTCGGCCTCGTATTCCTGGTAGTTGCCGGCGAAGAAGTTCCATTGCGAATCACCTTCTGCTGCCAGGATGTGGGTGGCGACGCGGTCGAGGAACCAGCGGTCGTGGGAGATGACCAGGATACAACCGGCGAACTCCAGGAGCGCGTCTTCCAGGGCGCGCAGGGTTTCCACGTCCAGATCGTTACTCGGTTCATCGAGCAGCAGCACGTTGCCGCCCTGGATCAGCGTCTTGGCCAAGTGCAACCGGCCGCGCTCACCGCCGGAGAGCTTGCCCACCTGCTTGCCCTGGTCGCCACCCTTGAAGTTGAATCGGCCCAGATAGGCCCGGCTGGGCATTTCGAAGCGGCCCACGGTGAGGATGTCGGCGCCATTGGATACGGCGTCGAACACGGTCTTGTCGTCTTCCAGGCCTTCGCGGGACTGATCCACCGAGGCGACCTTGACCGTGGTGCCGATGTCTATCGTGCCGCTGTCGGGTTGTTCGCGGCCCTGGATCATGCGGAACAGGGTGGACTTGCCGGCGCCGTTGGGGCCGATGATGCCCACGATCGCTCCGGGCGGGACGCTGAAACTCAGGTTGTCGATCAGGAGTCGGTCGCCGAAGGCCTTGGAGACGCCATCGAACTCGATGACCTTGTCGCCCAGGCGCTCGCCCGGCGGGATGAAGATTTCCTGGGTTTCGTTGCGTTTCTGGTATTCGACCGAGTTCATTTCCTCGAACCGGGACAGCCGCGACTTGGACTTGGCTTGGCGCGCCTTGGGGTTCTGGCGCACCCATTCCAGTTCCTGTTTCATTGCCTTCATATGGGCATCGATCTGTTTCTGTTCGGTCTCCAGGCGCGCTTCCTTCTGTTCCAGCCAAGAGGAATAGTTGCCCTTCCAGGGGATGCCGCGACCGCGGTCGAGTTCCAGTATCCATTCGGCGGCATTGTCGAGGAAGTAGCGGTCGTGGGTGACGGCGACCACGGTGCCGGGGAAGCGCACCAGGAACTGCTCCAGCCATTCCACCGATTCGGCGTCGAGGTGGTTGGTGGGTTCGTCCAGCAGCAGCATGTCCGGCTTCTGCAACAACAGCTTGCACAGCGCCACGCGTCGCTTCTCGCCACCCGACAACTTGCCGATGATGGCGTCCCAAGGAGGCAGCCGCAGGGCGTCGGCGGCGATTTCCATCTGGTGTTCGGCATCACTCCCCGAGGTGGCGAGGATGGCTTCCAGACGCGCCTGTTCCTCCGCCAGACGGTCGAAATCGGCATCCGGTTCGGCGTAGGCGGCATACACGTCATCGAGTTTCTGCCGCGCCTGCATGACCTCGCCCAGGGCCGACTCCACTTCGTCGCGTACGGTCTTGTCGGGGTCGAATTGCGGTTCCTGGGGCAGATAGCCGATGGAAATGCCGGCCAGATGCTGCACCTCGCCCTCATATTCCTTGTCCGCGCCGGCCATGATCCTCAGCACGGTGGACTTGCCGGAGCCGTTGAGGCCCAAGAGGCCGATCTTGGCGCCGGGGAAGAAGGACAAGGAGATGTCCTTGATGATCTGGCGTTTCGGGGGAACAATCTTACTCACGCGCAGCATGCTCATGACGTACTGGGCCATTCTCTAGTCCTCACATGAAATCGATGGGCCGCCCCGAGTTTCCTTGTCTCCCTCGGGGGGGCGGGGCCTGGGGCGCTCCAAGTGATCAAGCAAGCCCGGCATTCCAGGCCGCGGCAGGACCCAGCGCACACCCGATTGTCGCTCAAGCGCGGCCCGGATGAACGAACTGGATCGAGACAAGGCGAAGAGTTTGCGACGTATCGATGCGATTTTTGTCTACTAGCCCTGGACATGGCCTATAAAGACGCTGTTGCGTTGTGTGTGCGTGGTGGGGTATGAAAATGCGATCGTTGCCAGAGCTAAGTCTAGTGGATCGGTGCGGGAGTCGGCCATGAACCTGGAAACTGCGGCCCACCCGGAAGGCTTGCGCCGTGTAGCCATCGACCCGCTCTCGCGCGTGGAGGGGCACGGCAAGGTGACGCTGCTACTGGACGAGGAGGATCACGTCCAGCAGGCGCGTCTGCATATCGTCGAATTCCGTGGTTTCGAGAAGTTCATCCAGGGGCGGCCCTATTGGGAAGTGCCGGTCATGGTGCAACGACTGTGCGGCATCTGCCCGGTGTCGCATCATCTGGCGGCCTCCAAGGCTCTGGACCAGGTCGTCGGTGCCCACCAACTCACGCCTACCGCCGACAAACTGCGCCGCCTGATGCACCATGGCCAGATACTGCAATCCCATGCGTTGCACTTCTTCCACCTGTCCTCCCCGGACCTGATGTTTGGCTTCGATTCCGAGGTTGACCGGCGCAACATCGTCGGCATTGCCGCCGCTTATCCGGAGGTGGCGCGCCGTGGCGTACTGCTGCGCAAATACGGCCAGGAGGTGATTCGGCATACCGCTGGCCGGCGGATACATGGCACCGGTTCCGTGCCCGGCGGAGTGAACAAGAATCTGAGTCTGGCCGAGCGAGACGAACTGCTCAAGGACATCTACCAAATTATCGGTTGGAGTCGGGATGCCGTGCATATGGTGCGCACGCTATTTGAGCAGAACCTGGAGCAGTACAATCGTTTCGGCCGTTTCACCGCCCATACGCTCTCCCTGGTCCGTGCCGATGGGGCGATGGACCTCTACCATGGCGGCTTGCGCGCGCGCGACCGTGACGGCAAGACGATCTTTGACCACCTCGATTACAAGCACTATTGGGAGCATATCTTCGAGGAAGTGAAGCCCTGGACGTATATGAAGTTTCCCTTCCTGCGCGAGCTTGGAGCCGAAGACGGGTGGTATCGGGTAGGCCCGCTTTCCCGCGTGACGCAATGCGACTTCATCCCCACGCCCTTCGCCGATCATGAACGCCGCGATTTCCTCGCCTTCGACGCCGGTCGAGCGGCGGGCGCCACACTGGCCTACCACTGGGCGCGCATGATCGAGATGCTGCACGCCGCCGAGGTGATCAAGGAATTGCTGCATGACCCAGACCTGCAAGGCGACGAACTGGTGGTGAAGGGGGCACGCCAGGAGCGCGGCGTGGGCATGATAGAGGCGCCACGCGGCACCTTGATCCACGATTACCACGTCGATGAGAACGACCAGGTGGTTCGCGCCAATCTGATCGTTTCCACCACGCACAACAATCAGGCGATGAACGTGGCCGTGCGCCAAGTGGCGCGCCAATACCTGGACGGACGCAAACTCACGGAAGGCCTGCTCAACCACATCGAAGTCGCCATCCGTGCCTTCGACCCTTGCCTGTCCTGCGCCACCCACGCACTGGGTCAGATGCCCTTGCAGGTGGCGTTGCTGGACGCGGAAGGGCAGGAAATAGACCGGATGATGCGCACGGCGGGATGCGGCGCCGGTGTCTCGTAGATCCGGTTGAAGAACACAGCCAGCGGGAGAGCGGCGCTACTCTTCATCGGCGTCGGCAATCCCAGTCGTGGAGACGATGCCTTGGGGCCGCTGCTGATCGAGCGGCTGGGGGCGCTTGCCCTGCGGGATGTGGAGCTGCTGACCGACTTTCAGCTTCAGGTGGAATTCGTGCTGGATTTGCAGGAGCGGCGTGAGGTGGTGTTCATCGATGCCAGTGTCGATGCGCCCGCACCCTTCACCTTCTCGCCCGCCGTGGCGGTTCAGGACGCCAGCTACAGTAGTCATCAGATGTCGCCTGGCGCGCTGTTGCATGCCTACCAACAATTGTTCGGCGAACCGCCAACAGCCTTCGTGTTGGCGATACGAGGCCAGTGCTTTGAGCTAGGGGAAGACGTGAGTTCGGCGGCGAACGCCCATCTGGATTCGGCATTGGAATATCTGATGCATCGTTTTTTCGACACCTGCCCTTGAATTCCCGGCACAATCTCCCTGCGCTGCTTGTTTATAAGCAGTTGTTAATATTGAGTTTCATATAACAGGAGACCAGGATGCAAGCCCACCGCCTATCCCTCGCCGTCGTGTTGACGGCTTTTTCCGCGGGCTGTTACGCCGCCGATGCGCCCGCCGCAGCCATGCCTGCCGGCACCCAGGAGTGGATCGCCTTCCTCTCCGATTTCACCCGCAACGGTGACATGCTGGCTGACCCGAAGAAATTTCTGGCAGCGCTTTCTGTGGTATCCGAGCCGCAATTTTTGCTCGACGCGGCCAAGTCCATGATGGAGCCCAATCTGTACTTGCAGTCCACCTCCACCTTGTTGGATCCGCGTGCTTACGGCAACTTCGCCAAGGCGATGGACCCAGCCGTTATCGCAGCCTGGGCAGGCGCTCTGGCGGATCCGCAATTCCTCTCCGCTACACAGACCGTAGTGGTCGATCCCGGCAAGCTGATGCGCTGGGTCATGGTGCCGCTGGACCCGAAGCTGCTGGCTCTGGCCGCGAACGCGCTCAATCCCAACGTCTATCTGCACTGGATAACCGCACCCATGGACCCGCGCGTGGCCAATATGGCAGCCGCACCGGTCAATCCCAACTGGTATGGTGCCTGGCTCTCTGGCATGGCTAATCCGCAAGCTTACGGCCCCGCCATGAGCGCCATCATGAAGCCGATGTTGCCCTACGGCCTGCCAACGCTGCCCATGATCCAGTTGCCGATGCAGCTGCCCATGCCCCAGCGCTAGCCTGAATCCGGGAGAGGGAGCGCCCCTCCGGGCGAAAAAAAAGGCGGCCTCGGCCGCCTTTTTTTGTGGAGGGCGTCAGTCGCGATCACCCATCAAGGCCATGAGCAGTTGCAGCAAGTTAACGAAAATATTGTAGATGTCCAGGTATATCGCCAGCGTGGCCATGACATAGTTGCTCTCGCCACCATTCACGACACGGCTCACGTCAAACAGCAGGAAGCCAGAGAACAGCAGGACGGCGACGGCGGAAATGGTCAGGGCCAGGGCGGGAATATGGAAGAAGATGTTCGCCAAGCTGGCCAGGATCAACAGGACGATGCCGACCATCAGGAACTTGCCCAGAAAACTGAAATCGCGCTTCGTAGTGTTGGCTATGCCGGCGAGCGTCAGGAAGATCGCACCGGTGCCGCCAGCGGCCAGGCCGACGATTTCTGCGCCGTTACGCAGGTGCAGGGCGAGTTGCAGGATCGGTCCGAGCATTACGCCCATAAAACCGGTCAGCAGCAACAGCAGCACCACGCCCACGCCGCTCTCGCGATTGGCCGAGATGCCGTAGAACAGCCCCATCATCACCGCCATCATGCCGATGGCAAACATGAACGGGTGTCCGGCGGCGAAGGCAAAGTTCAAATTCATGCCGAGATAGGCCCCGACCACCGTCGGGACCATGGTCAGTCCCAGCATCATGTAGGTGTTGCGCAGTACCTTGTTGGCCTGCAGGGCGGCGGACAAACCGTCCATGCGTACGACATTATCGAATGGGCTTTGCATCGTGGAGTCTCCACAGGTTGAGAACGGAACTAAGAGTAAGGGCATGGGGCAAGAGTTTCAATCGTTACGTGTGAATGGTGACGTAATTGTCCGCTCCTGTAGAATGCGTGTTTTCGTATGATCCTCCTCTATCATGGCCCTAATTGTTCAGAAGTACGGCGGCACCTCGGTCGGGTCCATCGAGCGCATCCGCAACGTCGCGGAGCGCGTAGCCAAGTTCAAGATGATCGGGCATCAGGTCGTAGTGGTGCTCTCCGCCATGTCTGGTGAAACCAATCGCCTCATCGCCCTGGCCCAGCAGATCCAGAAAGAACCTGACCCGCGGGAACTGGACGTGCTGATCGCCACCGGCGAACAGGTCACCATCGCCCTGCTTGCCATGGCACTGAAAGACCTGGGACTCAAGGCGCGCAGCTATACGGGATCACAGGTTCGCATCGTCACCGACTCCGCACATACCAAGGCGCGCATTCTTTCCATCGACGAGGCGAATATGCGCGCCGATCTCGACAGCGGCCATGTGGTCGTTGTGGCGGGGTTTCAGGGTGTGGACGCAAGCGGTGATATCACCACGCTTGGTCGCGGCGGCTCTGATACCACAGGTGTTGCCCTGGCCGCAGCGCTCCATGCCGATGAATGCCAGATCTACACCGATGTCGATGGCGTCTATACCACAGATCCGCGCATCGTCCCGGAGGCTCGCAAGCTCGATACCATTACCTTCGAGGAAATGCTGGAATTGGCCAGCCTGGGCTCCAAGGTGCTACAAATACGTGCCGTGGAGTTCGCCGGCAAATACAAAGTGAAACTGCGCGTGCTCTCCAGCTTCCAGGAAGAGGGCGAGGGCACCCTGATTACCTTCGAGGAAGACAGCATGGAACAACCCATCATTTCCGGCATCGCCTTCAATCGCGACGAAGCCAAGCTCACCGTCCTGGGCGTACCAGACAAGCCCGGCATCGCCGCCTTGATCCTGGGCTCCGTGGCGGACGCCAATATCGATGTCGATATGATCGTGCAGAACGTCGGCGCCAATAACACCACCGATTTCACCTTCACCGTCCACCGTGGCGAGTTCAAGCGGGCAATGGACATCCTGAACCAGGTCAAGGACGAGATCGGCGCGCGCGAGGTCAGCGGCGACGACAAGATCGCCAAGGTTTCCTTGGTCGGCGTCGGCATGCGCACACACGCCGGAGTCGCCAGCAAGATGTTCCGTACCCTGGCTGCCGAAAACATCAACCTGCAGATGATCTCCACCTCGGAAATCAAGATTTCCGTGGTGGTGGAAGACAAGTACATGGAACTGGCCGTGCGCGCCCTGCACCAGGCCTTCGAGTTGGACAAGGCCGTCGCCTGACCCTGCCGCAGGCGGCGGTGTCTTCCGAACCTGCCCCCGAAAACGGATACCTGGCCGAGCACGCTGCCCTGCTGCTGCGCAGCTATCGTCGGTGGATCGGTCGCGATCTGCTCGATCCCGGCTTGCCATTGCCCGAGGCCGCGCGCCGCCTCTATCTCGCCCCCTTCGTCCTGCTTTCGCACAACAACGCGCCGGACCCGCTGTTCGACTATGCGAATAGGACGGCTCAGACGCGGTTCGAAATGCGCTGGCATGAAATCGTCGGCCTGCCATCGCGCTTATCCGCAGAACCGGTGGCGAGGGAAGCGCGCGCACGGCTATTGGCAACGGTAGCGGCCCAGGGTTACATCGACGACTACAGCGGGGTTCGCATCGCCCAGGGTGGCCGGCGCTTTCTGATCCGCAATGCGACAGTCTGGAATCTGCTCGATGGCCAAGGCCAGGCCGCACTTTTTTCCGAGTGGCAGGAGATCGAGCCGTTTCTATCTGACCTGCGGCCAGATTTATTATGACTATTCTGCCTTCCCGTTATTGCCTTGGCCGCGCCGTCCGGTTATTCTTGCATGGCTCACCCAGCTTCGGCTGGAACGGGCATGGAGACGTGGCCGAGTGGTCGAAGGCACACCCCTGCTAAGGGTGCATCCGGTCAAAAACTGGATCCAGGGTTCGAATCCCTGCGTCTCCGCCAGTTACAACATCTAAGCCCATGATTCTGTGGGTTGTTTTTGTGGCAGTTGTGACTATCAAATCCACTATCAATTTGTGACTCGGTTGGCAGGTTGCCGCCGTCCCGCCAGCGCCGACTTTCCGCATTTTGCGAAACAGATTCAGCGGTCATCGAGCAGGTCATCGAGACCCACTCCCAGCCTTCCGAACTTGCGCATCATTCCCGCCAGCGACGCATCGACGAAATCGTTGTGCTCGGCGTGTAGCCGCTCGAATGTGCGCCAGTGCATCCCTTTGGGTTTGTCGCCTTCGCCGTTCAGAATGCCCGCCTCCCAGCCAAGTCGATCCCTGATCCTGTCTGCTCGTCGTGCTGCACGATCATCGGGGGTTTCCCGCTGGCTGGCATAGGCCAGCTTGTAGCAGTGCCGACACGCGAAGATGCCAGAGCCCCCGATATACAGCAGCGCCACACGCCGTCCACATCCTCGCGCCGGGCAGAGTAACCAGGCACGTCGCCCACCCAGCGTGCACTCCGTTCAGGCCAGCCGCACCGGATAGTCCATCGGTTGCCAGTCGCTGCCGCCACTTTTGTGACGGTAGTTGAGAATTACCCGGTCGGTCTCCGCCCGCACCTGGATAGACGCCACCGTTTCGCCGTCCTGTGTCCAGTTCCAACCGAATGACCGACCCGGTGAGAGCAGGCCATCGCGTTGCAGCCGTCGCACATCAAGTGCGCGGTAATCGCTGGTAGTGAGTGTGGTCACCCGATTTGATGGTTTGATGTTCAGGTTTGGTGATGGGCTATGTAGGAGGGCCGGTGAAGTAAAAACGCCGTGGGCATGGGCTGCCGACGGCGTGTTTTGGGACT
>CAISDD010000448.1 GCA_903883985.1 uncultured Pseudomonadota bacterium
GTGCCATAGATCGCGATCAGGGCGCCGAATTTCCCATCCGGGACGCTCCACACATTGCTCCAGAAGAAGGCCAGGCCGAAGTGTCTCAGCGCGGGCCAGGCCTCGATCACGAGCGAAATCAGTATCCCCGCGAGTGCTGCCAGAACGAGGAAAGCGAACGCCAGGGTGACCTGATGGAAGATCGCATCCTGGATCTTGAAGGTGCCGATCCTCGCGGCATGCAGATCCTCAGGGTCAGTTTGTGCTGGGCGTTGCATAGTCTCGGTTCCTCGATTTGGCGGCATTCTTCGCAAGCGTTCTCCTCCACTCGAGAAGGCTTGCGAAGAAAACGGGCGCGGCTCCAGGCGCCCCGTTCAGGTCCGATCCCGCAGGATCAGCGCAGGTTCTTCATCTCGGCTTCCACCATCTTCACGACATTGGCCGGCAGGGCTACGAAACCAAGCTCTTCCGCCATCTTCTGGCCGTGGCTCAAGGACCAGGTGAAGAACGCATCGACGGCCTTCTGCTTGGCGGCGTCACCCTTTTCGTAACCCAGGACGAAGGTGGCGCTGACCATGGGCCAGCTAGTCTTGCCGGGCTGATCCAGCATGTCGGGCGCCATGCCGCGCACCTTGAAATTGGCGTTGGCGGCGGCCGCAGCCATCGCTTCCTGAGTCGGCAGGACGAAATGGCCGGCCTTGTTCTTCATGGCGGCGAACTCCAGATGGTTGGCCAGGGCGTCGGCGTAATCCACGTAACCCACCGCGCCAGAGATTTTCTGGACGTTGGCAGCCACCCCCGGGTTGCCCTTGCCGCCCATGCTGTTGGCTGGCCAGTTCACCACTTTCTCGGCGCCTACGTCACGCTTGAAGGCTACGGACTGCTTCGCCAGGTAATTGCTGAACACGTAGGTGGTGCCGGAACCGTCGGAGCGATGCACGATGGTGATGGCCAAGTCTGGCAGTTTGACGCCGGGATTCAGCGCGGCGATGCGGGCATCGTTCCACTTGGCGACGGCGCCGCGAAAGATGTCGGCCGTGGTCGCGCCATCGAGTTTCAGCTTGCCCGATTCGACGCCGGGCAGGTTGTAGACGACGGTGACGCCACCGATCACAGCGGGGAACTGCACCAGATTGGCCTGATCCAGATCGGCCACGGTCAGGGGCGCATCGGTGCCGGCGAAGTCGACGGTCTTGGCCTTGATCTGCTTGATGCCGCCGCCGGAGCCTATGCCCTGGTAGTTCACGGTGTTCCCTGTCGCCCCCTTGTAGGCTTCGGCCCACTTGGTATAGACTGCGTAAGGGAAAGTAGCACCTGCGCCGGTGATGTCCGTGGCCAGGGCGGAAAGACTCAGGGACATGGCGGCGGCCAGCGTGGCCATCTGCAACAGGGTGGTCGTGGATTTCATCGGTGCTCTCCAGGGGGATACGGCTTTCGTTGGTAACAGCGAAAGCTTATGCGGGAATTATTACAGGCTCATTACTGGATCGTGACTTCCGCATCGGTTTAGCTTATTTGGACGAGGCGGTTGTGGCGCGCCCGCGCGACAGGATCGCTACGCCCCCGCCGCGTGCTTCACCGCCTCGGCGATGTGTTCTGCTGTGCGCCTCACCTGGGCTTCGTCCCGGCCTTCCACCATCACCCGGATCAAGGGCTCGGTGCCGGATGCGCGCAGAACAACACGGCCCGACTCGCCCAACTCCGCTTCCACCTCAGCCACCGCCTGCGCCACCCCGGCATCCCCATCCGTCTTGAATCCGCGGGCCACACGCACGTTGAGCAGGATTTGCGGGTAGGTCGGGCAATCGCGAGTGTAGTCGCAGAGGGATTGGCCGGAGCCGCGCAAAGCCGCCAACACCTGCAAGGCGGAGACGATGCCGTCGCCCGTGGTGTGCTTGTCCAGGCAGAGGATGTGACCGGAGGACTCGCCGCCCAGCAGCCAGCCATGCTGCTGCATCAATTCCAGCACATAGCGGTCGCCCACGTTGGCGCGACGAAAATCGCATCCCAGCGCCTTCAGCGCCAGTTCGGTGCCAAGATTCGTCATCAAGGTTCCCACCACGCCGCCGTGAAGCAAACCGGTCTCCTTGCGATAGCGGGCGATGGCATACATCAGCTTGTCGCCGTCCATGATGTGGCCGCCGGCATCGCTCATCATCAGGCGGTCACCATCGCCGTCCAGTGCCACGCCGACATCGGCGCGGTGCTGGCGGACCGCTCGCGCCAGGCTATCGGTGTGGGTGGCGCCGCATTCCTTGTTGATATTCATGCCGTTGGGCTCGCAGGCCACGGCGATGACATCCGCACCCAACTCGTGGAACACATGAGGAGCGATGTGATAACCGGCGCCATTGGCGCAATCCACCACGATCCGCATGCCACGCAGGTCCATGTCCGTGGGGAAAGTGCTCTTGCAGAACTCGATATAGCGGCCGGCGGCGTCGTCGACGCGCTTAACCCGGCCCAGTTGTTTCGAGGCGGCGGTCTTCATAGGCTGCTCCAGCGCCGCCTCGATCGCGAGCTCCACTTCGTCGGGCAGCTTGGTGCCGCGAGCGGAGAAGAACTTGATGCCGTTGTCTTCATACGGGTTGTGCGAGGCGGAGATCACCACGCCCGCTTGCAAGCGCAACGCGCGGGTGAGGTAAGCGACCCCCGGAGTGGGCATCGGCCCGGTCAGGCGCACATCGACGCCCGCCGCCGTGAGGCCGGCTTGCATGGCAGACTCCAGCATATAACCGGAAATCCGGGTGTCCTTGCCGATCAACACGGCGGGGCGCTCGCCATGCATGGCCTCCACTTCCGCCGCTGCCAGGACACGGCCCGCAGCATAGCCCAGGCGCATCGCGAAATCCGGGGTGATGGGCTCCTCGCCCACCTTGCCGCGCACGCCGTCGGTACCGAAATATTTCCTGCTCATTCCTTGTCTCCTGAGTGGTCACTTGCCGCCGCCGGCCTTGGTGTCATAAAGCGCCTTGTCGGCGCATTGCAGCATGCTTTCCATGTCTTCGCCACTTTCGGTGAAACAATGGCAGTGCCAACCCATAGATCAGGTGACCGGTGAGCGGCATAGGTATGGGAGTCGTTGCTGGAATCGGGGAATATCCTGGGGATAGTCGGTGCGGCGAGCAGAAAGGATATCGGTAAGTGCAGCGACTCGCTTAATCCCTAAATAGTGTCGCGTAACTTGCCTTCATTAAGCTGCCGGCGCTGGCCCTCATCCCCAGCCCTTCCCCCGGAGGGGGATGGGGTCATTCCGCTGTCACTTTTACCCCATCCTCACCCTAACCCTCCCCTTGAAGGGGAGGGGATTGCTGTGGTTGTTTTGAGACGATCACTTCGACCTGAGCAGTTGCGATGCGTTACCATCTGCCGCCATGTCTGACCCTGCACTTCCCCTGGCCATCACCGCTGGCGAGCCCGCCGGCATCGGCCCCGACCTTTGTGTGCTGCTGGCCGAGACGCCCCCAGCGGACTGCGGCAGGCTGGTGATCGTGGCTGATCGCGAACTTCTGTGCGCGCGCGCACTGCTGCGCGGCCTGGCCTTCGTCGTACCGGATTACGACGCGGCATCGCGTGCGCCCTTGAGCCTCCTGCACCAGCCTCTGGGCGTACCCGCGCTGCCCGGCCATCTCGACCGGGGCAATGCCGGCTACGTGCTGGGAACCTTGCGCCGTGCGGTGGCGGGCTGCACCGACGGCGAGTTTGCCGCCATGGTCACCGCACCCGTGCACAAGGGCATCCTCAACGAGGCTGGGTTTCCCTTCACCGGACACACCGAGTTTCTCGCCGAACTGACCGACACCGCGCGCGTGGTGATGCTGCTGGAAGGCGGGGGGCTGCGCGTGGCGCTGGTGACCACGCATCTGCCGCTGAAAAACGTGGCCGCCGCCATCACGCGCGAAGTGCTTGCGCAGACGCTACACATCCTGCATGCCGCGCTGCGCCGCGACTTCGCCGTGGCCCGCCCGCGCATCCTGGTGGCCGGGCTCAACCCGCATGCCGGCGAGGGGGGCCACCTGGGACGCGAGGAGATTGAGGTCATCGAACCGGTGCTCGACGAACTGCGCGCCCAAGGCATGAATCTGGTCGGCCCCCTGCCCGCCGACACCTTGTTCCAGCCCAAGTTACTGCGGCAAGCCGACGCCGTTCTCGCCATGTATCACGACCAGGGGCTGCCGGTGCTGAAATATGCCAGCTTCGGCCGGGGTGTGAACATCACCCTGGGGCTACCCATCTTGCGCACCTCGGTGGATCACGGCACCGCCCTCGACCTGGCCGGCCAAGGCCAAATCTGCGACGGCAGCCTGCGCGCGGCCCTGGCCAAGGCCAGGGAAATGGCGAGAAACCGCGCGGCTGGGGCGTTACAACTTGGGCGAAGTCAACAGGAGAGTCCGGAATGATTCCGCTGCCCCGCGCCAAGAAGTCGCTAGGCCAGCATTTTCTGGTGGACGGCCATTACATCGCCCGCATCGTCGCGGCGATCCGCCCGGAAGCGGACGACATCATGGTGGAAATCGGTCCCGGCCCAGGCGCGCTCACCCGGCCGCTACTGGACAAGCTGGCGCATCTGCATGTCGTGGAACTGGACCGAGACATGGTCGCGCGCTTGCGGGAGGAATTCCCCGATGAACGCCTGACGGTACACCAGGCCGATGCCCTGGATTTCGATTTTGGCCAATTCGGCGACAAGCTGCGGGTGGTCGGCAACCTGCCCTACAACATCTCCTCGCCGCTGCTGTTCCACTTGGCCGATTCCGCCCTGAAGATACGCGACCTGTGCTTCATGCTGCAAAAGGAAGTCGTGGACCGCATGGCCGCGGCACCCGACACCGCCGATTACGGACGCCTCTCGGTCATGCTGCAGGCGCGCTTTCGCGTGGAAAAATTGTTCGTAGTGCCACCCGGCGCCTTCCGTCCTCCACCCAAGGTGGATTCCGCCATCGTCCGCCTCTACCCGCTACCCATGGAAGCCGTGCCCTATACGGATGCCCAGGTATTCGCCGACGTGGTGGCGCGCGCCTTCGGCCAGCGCCGCAAGACACTGCGCAACACCTTGAAGGGTCTGGTCGACGCCGCCATGTTCGAGGAACTCGATATCGACCCGGTCCGCCGCGGCGAAACCCTGTCGGTGCAGGAATTCGCGCGCCTGGCAAGACGCCTGTCGTAGGTGCGATGCTCTCCGATCCACCGCGCGCACCGTTGTCGGTCTACGTGCACCTGCCCTGGTGTGTGCGCAAGTGCCCCTATTGCGATTTCAACTCGCACGCCCAGCGCGAGGCCATTCCGGAGACACGCTATCTCGATGCGCTGACCGCCGACCTGGAACAGGCCCTGCCCCAGGTCTGGGGGCGAACCGTTTCCAGCATTTTCATCGGTGGCGGCACGCCCAGCCTGTTCACGCCCGCAGGGATAGACCGCCTGCTCACCACCTTGCGCACCCTGCTGCACGTCGCGCCGGGCGCCGAGATCACGATGGAAGCCAATCCCGGCACCTTCGAGGCGGCGCGCTTTCGCGGCTACCGCGAGGCGGGAGTAAATCGACTGTCCCTGGGCATCCAGAGCTTCAATCCGGGCCACCTGAAGGCGCTGGGCCGCATCCACGACGAGCGCGAAGCTCACGTGGCGGCCGAAGCCGCGATGAGCCTGTTCGAGACGGTCAATCTCGACCTGATGTATGCCCTGCCCGGCCAGAGCCTGGAGCAGGCGCGCGCCGATCTGGAAGTCGCCATCGGCCTGGGGGCGGCGCATCTGTCCGCCTACCACCTCACCCTGGAACCCAACACCCCGTTCGCGGCGGCCCCCCCTCACCTGCCGGACGACGATCTTGCCGCCGACATGCAGGAGCAGGCGGAAACCCTGCTGGGTGCGGCCGGCTTCGAACACTACGAGACCTCGGCCTACGCGCGGCCTGGCCGGCGCTGCCGGCACAACCTGAACTACTGGACCTTCGGCGATTACCTGGGTCTGGGTGCCGGCGCCCACGGCAAGCTCTCCTTTTCGGATCGCATCGAGCGCCAGGCGCGCCTGAAGCACCCCAAAGCGTA
>CAISDD010000449.1 GCA_903883985.1 uncultured Pseudomonadota bacterium
GGCTCAGGCTGCCGCCAACAGCGAGGCCTCCACCTGGACGATCACATCGTCGAAGGGCATGAACACGCGCCCTTCCGGGTCTTTCTCGACCAGGCCATGCTCACACAGGCGTTGCACGTCGGCATGTACGTTTGAGTAGTTGCGCCCCAGTCCCTTGGCCAGCGCGTAGATCGACACCGCGCCGGACGCCTTGATCGCGCGCAGTGTGGCCAGACGCTTGAGCGGTAGCTCACCCAACAATTCGCCAGGCGTGGCGAAGTTGAGATGGTAATCGGCGGTAGGCAACTGTTCTCCGGCGTCTATTTTTCCAGGAAATATCGGCGGCACGGATCGAAGATATCCCGCGAGGCGCGAGCATCTTTCCTCCCAAGTGGTCCTGGGATAATCTTTACGAAGAGAACGTCAACAAGTGGGAGGGTGAAGGCTCGCGCCTGGCGGCTCAGTATTTGTTCGATCGGCCGAAGACGCTGCTGTTGGTGGAGCGCGCGAAGATGCGGGACTTGGCCGAGATCGGGCGCATCTTCGAATGCCTACGCGAGATGCCGATGTTCTCCGGAGTCAGGTAGGGTGGGCAAACGGCCTTATCGTTTGCCCACGCGGACTCGCAACGGTGAAATTGGTGGGAAACAAAAAAACGTTTGCCCACCCTACACCTGGCTACGTCAGAAAAGGCCGATTAGTCCTCGGGTGCGTATTCCGGCGCCGCTTCTTTGACAAGCTGCGGCAGATGCAAGCATTATCACACACCGGGCAGTGGATAGATTCATACCTCACTCGGCCTTACCCACCGGCAGGTGTATGACACCAGCAGTGGTTCAGTCGTTGAAGGTCGGCTCAAGGCTGTACTGCGGACCTTCACATGAGATACCTGAGGGACAGCTTGTCGGCCTTATGCAAAGCTTTGCATAAGGCCGAGTACGTGCCCCTGGCGGCGACCGCCGCCAGTTGCCTGAGGCTGTCGCCGCTGGGCGTGGACCTGCACCTACACTTCAGTCTGCTCCGCGATTTCCAGCGCATCATCGACCTCGATGCCAAGGTACCGCACCGAGCTCTCCAGTTTGGTGTTGCCGAGCAGGAGTTGGACCGCCCTGATGTTCTTCGTGCGCCGGTAAATCAAGGTCGCCTTTGTCCGGCGCATCGTGTGGGTCCCGTAGACCTTGGGGTCCAGCCCGATAGAGGCCACCCAGGTATCCACAATGCGGGCGTACTGCCGCGTCGACAAATGCGGCGACTCATGTATCCGACTCGGGAACAGGTACTGGTCGGGCTGCAGCTGGGCCTTGGCAATCCAGGCCGCCACGGCAGTTCGGGTGGGCTCGGTTATCTCGAACTGCACCGGACGCTACGTCTTGTGCTGCATTACCATCGTCCGCGGCACGACCTGGTTGCTGTGCGCGACATCCCGCACCCTGAGCGAGACTAGGTCGCAGGCGCGCAACTTGCTGTCGATGGCGAGGTTGAACATTGCCAGGTCGCGCACTTCCTTGGCCTGCTGCAGGTGGTAGCGTATCGCCCAAATCTCCCTAAGCTTCAGGGGCGGCTTCTGTCCGGTGAGCTTGCCCTTGTTCCAAGGAACGTGGCCAGGTTGGGTCGTAGTGGTTGCATCCATGATGAACTCCTTCAAGAGTGAGAGGAGCTTCATGCATAGGCGAGCGGCGCGCTCGCCACACTGGTGGACCTGTTCCCCGTGGTCTGTGATGGGATATTCGCCGCGGTCTTTAGAGCTTCAATCTGGGCGAAGATGGCTTCTACTGGGCTACGGGGGAGGATGCCCGCGAGGACTTCTACGACCGGGCCGACGCTGTTGCCAGTGCCTACGCGGACTACCAGAAGGTTTGAGTCGTTGAACTTTGGCTACCCATCAACCATAATGCGCATCATATGCGCATAAGGAGACTGAAATGCTTGGTAACCATCAGGTCAAAAGGCCTTTCAACCTGACGTTGAACGAGAACACAGTAGAGCAGGCTCGCCGCTACACGAACAACCTGTCGGCTACGGTTGATGGGTTGCTGTCTGAGTTCATTGCAAAAGAAGCTCAGGCTCGTGAAGATAAGCTCCAACTCTATGCAAAAATATCAGACGCTTGGAACAGGTTTGATGAACTGTACGGAACATTTGGTTCGGAGTATTCCCCGCTATGAGCCAATTCGACGTTCACTTAAATATTGGCAAGTCTGCTGATGCAATTCCATTTGTAGTGATAGTGCAGTCTGCGGCATTCGAGGACCGGCGAAGTAGAGTAGTTGTCCAGCTGGTTAGGACTGAGAAAGCATCGGCCAATGTGGGTATGGTGTCATCGCGTCTGAACCCAATGTTCACTGTCGAGAATATCGAAGTTACGTTGCATGCGTTGCAACTGGTATCCGTACCTCTCAATGCGCTCGGCAAGAAAGTAGGCTCTCTAACGCACCAATCCGATGCAATCATTGATGCGTTGGATGAAGTATTTTCGCGCGCTTACGGATAGGACCGATTTCCCCAACTCATCCCCTCGCAGCTTGCTGCGGGGGGACACATATGGCTCTCTAGGCGCCGGCAAGGCGTCGGGATGTCCGGTCCGTACTCGACGACGCGCTCTTCGGCTTGATTGAAACAAATAGCGGGCCACCGTGAAGGTCGACCGGCCGGATTTGGGGCACATCGGTCGTTGGCGGGCAGCGCTGCCACCGGCAGCTACGGCCGATCTTGAGACGTTCATGTTAGCCAGCGCAACTATCCTGAACAGCCCCGCCCCAAGCGGTTCATCAACAGTCCACCACTGTGGCTCATCTTCACCAACCGACGAGTGCTCGGTGCACGGCCCGAATACCGAGGTCGCTGGAGGAACGGTTGCGGTTCAGAACCGTCCCCTCGCTGGTCGGGCGGGCTTTGCCGGGTTCCGAACTCCCAAACCAGGTTCGGCACACTAATCTTTACGGCATCTTGATGCGCAGCTGGTTAACCTTGCTAGCCATCCCGAGCAGGAGAAACGAGCCATGCCCTGTTCCCCACGACAGCCCGCCCTGAAACCGGATCACCCCGTGTCCGCCGCCTGCACGCACAACTGTGGCTAACGCCGACCCCGCCCGTCCCGACCCCGACGCCCTGCTGGCGAAACTGGAAGCAGAGGAAGTCCGTGCTGCCCGCGGCAAACTGAACCGTGGTTTAACAAGAGCCATATTTTTTCACCTAACAATCATAAGGTTACTGCGTACTGGTGTTTTTTGTGCCCAGTTTTGCGCAGCGGTCAGATGATCAGTTTCTTGGTGCCTCCTGGGGCTGGGGTGATCTTCAATGCTTGGTAGAGTTCCATCAACGCGGGCTCGGGAAC
>CAISDD010000450.1 GCA_903883985.1 uncultured Pseudomonadota bacterium
GCCGCCGTGACGGGCGTGCAATCCATATCCGCAAGAGCACCGTTCCCGAGCCCGCGTTGATGGAACTCTACCAAGCATTGAAGATCACCCCAGCCCCAGGAGGCACCAAGAAACTGATCGTCTGACCGCTGCGCAAAACCGGGCACAAAAAACACCAGTACGCAGTAACATTATGATTGTTAAGTGAAAAATATGGCTCTTGTTAAACCCCGGCTAAGACGTACTCAATACGCCACTTTGAACGTCGGGCTGTCCTCTGGACGTGTCTTGCGGTGGTCGTAAATCCGCGTGGTGGCGATGTTGGCGTGCCCCAGCCACTCCTGCACCTTGGCAATATCCGCCTGGTGGTCGAGCGCGTTGGTCGCGGCAGTCGCCCGCAGCGAGTGGGCTCCAATCTCGAAGCCCAGTGCCGCTGAATACCCCCGCACGATCTTGTAGACCCCGTCCGCCGTGATGGCCTTCGCCAGGCCGTCGGCACGAGTGTTGTGGATCGGCCGGAACAACGCGCCGGCGTCGTCCGCACCATGGCCAGCCATTTCGAGATAGTCGTGGATCAATCCACTGACGGCGGGGTGCAGCGGCACATAGCGGATCTTGCCACCCTTGCCATGAATTTTCAGGTGCGCCACGCCGCGTCGTTCTTGGTTGTAATCCTTGACCATCAACCGGCACAGCTCGTCGCGCCGGAGTGCGTGATAAAGCAGGGTGGCTAACAGGGCGCGATCACGCTTGCCCTTCAGCGACACGCCGTCGGGTGCGTCGAGTAGACGGCGCGCCTGGTGGTCGCCGAGCGCAGGAGTCTTGCCTTCCTCGCTCTCCACCCGTGGGCGCTTCACGCCTTTCACCGGGTTGTGGGTGACGGCGTTCTTCTCACACAGATATTCGAACAGGGACGACAGCGCCGCCAGGCGGTGGCGGATGGTCATGCCACTCAGGGTGCGGTGCAGCAGGTCGTCACGCCAGGAGATTACATGGGCGCGGTTAATACTGCGGAATTCCTCTGGCCGGACAATGCCGGTGAAGCGCATGAAGTCCTGGATGGCATTTTCGTAAGCGCGACGGGTGGCCTTGTTGTTGAGATTGGCGAACCACTCGACCTCGGCCGGCACGTCGGCCAGGCGCTGGAAGTCGGCAGCGGTCAGGAGCCGACCAGACGATACAATCGCAGTCGTCGTGGTCAGTATGTCGCTCACTTCATTCGCCATCATCTTCTTAAAAATCATGCACCCCTATGTCGCGCGCACCATGCAGGATACGCAGCAACTCGATGCCATCCGCAATAGGCAGGTAGAAGATTACGTAGCGACCAACCGGAAGGCTGCGTAGCGCTGGCATCAGTTCGTGGCGCAACCGCCCCAACCGTGGCTGGGTGGCCAACAGTCGGAACTTCTGGTCCAGAACACCGAGAAAACGATCCGCAGCGGATTCACTATCGTCCGCGATGAACGACCAGATTTCGGCAAGGTCGGAGTAGGCAAGCGGACGCTTGAGGACACACGCCATCGTCAAGCCAGACCGCCACCGTTTGCAAGCCTCGCGGCGCGCAAACGGCGGCCTTCGGCCTTGATCTCTTCCATATCGAGTGGTGTCGCGGGTCCGCTATCGAGACCCGCCTGGATGTCTTGCCGAAGCTGCGCCAGTGCCGCCGCGCGCAGCTGGTCTTCGCGCTCCATCAGCCGCAAGGCCTCGCGCACCACCTCGCTGGCGGAGTTGTACAAACCCGAGGTCACTTTCGAGCGCACCAGTTCTTCCAGCTGCGGGGTCAGGTTGATGTTCATCGTCATGGGTGCCTCCAAGCATTGGGTCATGCCAGAGGTTACAAGCCTAACAATCGTTGTCCATGTTTGACAATGTTGCTGGCGGTGGCCGGCACGTCCCTGCGCGTCACGCTACTCTTGATAAAATAGGTTATCAATAGCTATGGCCGGCCATGGACAGACCACAAAGGCTCTATATGAAAGACAGTGGGTAGGACTTCCTGGCAGGTTTGAGATCGAAGCGGGTTGTCTGCTGCATAATTGCCTGAATGTGTAGAGGATATCTGCAGTTAGATGACCACCATGATTTGTAGGTGAGCAATGGGTCGCCGCGCTGCGAGGGGCGCCACCTCATGTTGCTAGCCGTATTCTTAATAAAAGCCCCCTTTCATGGAGAC
>CAISDD010000451.1 GCA_903883985.1 uncultured Pseudomonadota bacterium
CCGCGATAGCCACCGTTGCATCGCGGGCAAGCCCGCTCCCACAGAGGTCACAGTTCACCTGTGAGCGTGATCGAAGGCGCAAACCTCAATGTTCATGGGGCCTCACGGGGGAAGCGGTCAATTGAGGAATCAAGGTACAAGCCTTGGCGCTGTTCGCGCATGGCTATGTGCTTCGCTTGGGAGCGCGGGCGTCTCGCCCGCGTATCGCCTATGTGCTTCGCGCCGCAGGGCGGTTATCCTCGCAACTCTCGCCGCTGACAGCCCCGCCAGCAGGCGTAGCTCTTATCGGAATCCCCATGAGTTGCGATCACGACTGCGCCCCTCCAAAGTCCGGCCAACTAGGCATTCCCCGTATTGGTCGGTTTAACCCGCAAGCCTTCGAGCGGGCGGTGACGGATTTGCTGCTGGCCTGCGGCGTGGCGCCGGATTCTGTACATACCGGACGCACGGCGCAGCGTGTGCGCGAACTCTGGGAGCGGCGTTTGCTGGGGGGCTACGAAATCGACCCCGCCAGTGCGCTGGGTGAGGGCTTCGACGACCCTCGCGACGACATGGTGGTGGTGCGCGGTATCGCCGTACACGGGGTCTGCCCGCATCATCTAGTGCCCTTTCGCGGCGTTGCACACGTGGCCTATGTGCCCGGTGGCCGATTGCACGGCTTCGGCCGCATCGCTCGCCTGGTGGACGCCATCGGCCACCGCTTCACCTACCAGGAATGGATGACCCGCGACGTGGCGGAAGCGTTGATCCACCACGGTCATGCGAGGGGGGCCGCGTGCATCATCGAGGCGGAACAATTGTGCTTACTACTGGGCGAAGACAGGCGCGGCGATGAACGCGTAGTCACCCAGGCCTTTGCCGGTTGCTTCCGCGAAGATGCGCAACTGCGCAGCGAGTTCATGCGCGCAATTTCCTCCACCGGCACGAAGTGATGCGCGATCCGGCGATTCGTCCGCTCACCCTGATTCCGCCGCCGCTGGTCTATGCGCTCGCCTTGTATGCGGCCTGGGCCTTGCAGCGGCGTTTGCCGCTCACGCTGGATTTCGGCGCATACTCGACCCCGCTTGCCTGGACACTGATCGGGGTGGGACTGGCCGGTTTCGCCTGGGCGCTGCTCACGATCCTCGGGCACCGAACCACGGTGAATCCTTACGGGGCGGCGTCGAGTCTGGTGAGGCGCGGGCCGTTTCGCTATTCGCGCAATCCCATCTATGTTTCCGACTGGTTCGTGTACGCTGGCGCGATGCTGCTGCTGCATACCGTCTGGCCGCTGTTGCTGGCGCCTTTGGTGTTTCTGGTGATGCGGTTCATGGTGATCTCTCATGAAGAAAATCATCTGGAAGCGCGTTTCGGTGACGCCTACCGCGACTACCGGGCGCGTGTGCCGCGCTGGTTTTAGCGTATTGTGACAGCGCATGGCTGGTATCGCCCTTCCGACCGGGTGTTCTTGAGGAGTATGAATGATGAATCAGACGTATCGCTGGCCTCTGGTCGGTCTGCACTGGCTGACCTTGTTGCTGATCGTGGTGGCGTTTACGATCGGTAGCCTGCTGGACGACATGAAGTTGTCCCCGCTGAAACTGGAACTTTTCTCCTGGCATAAGTGGGTGGGCCTGCTGGTGCTGTTCCTCCTGCCCGTGCGGCTCTGGCTGCGGCGAGGCGAGCGCCTGGACCAGGCCGCCGGCCTTCTGCCCTGGGAAGCCCTCGCTTCCCGTGCAGCGCATGGCGGCCTATACCTCTCGATGCTGGTCGTGCCCTTGCTGGGCTGGCTGCACAGTTCGGCGGCCGGATTCCCCGTAGTCTGGTTCGGCGTGCTGCCGATGCCAGATCTGGTGGGCAAGGACCAGGCCATGTCGCACCTCTACAAGGAGCTTCATGAGGGTTCGGTGAGCGTCCTCGTGGTCCTGGTCGCCCTGCATGCCGCTGCCGCACTGTATCACCAGCATGTGCGCCACGATGGCGTGCTGGCCCGCATGGCACCCTGGTTGCGGAGCCGATCATGATGAAACCCTGGTGGCTATTGCTGCTGGCCTTGCCCGCCTGGGGGCAGGACTGGAAGCTGGATGCCGGGAAAAGCCAGATTGGCTTTCTCATCAAGCAAATGAATGTGTCGACCGAAGGCGGCTTCAAGCGCTTCGTCTCCCAGGTCAGCTTCGATCCGTCGAGCCCGGAAACCGGCCACTTCCGTGTCGACGTGGACACGGCCAGCATCGACACTGGCTCGGTCGAAGGGGACGAAGAAGTCAGGCGGCCTGCCTGGTTCGACTCCACGCGCCATCCCTGGGCGAGATTCGTCGCAAGAAGCGTCCGGCGTGACGCTGAGGGCCGCTATACGGCCTTGGGCGATCTCAGCATCAAGGGCCAGAGTCACGCGCTCTCCGTTCCCTTCTCCCTTACGCGCCAGGGGGTTGCCTGGCAAGCGCTGGGCCATTTTCCCTTGAAACGCACGGCCTATGGCATTGGCGGCGGCGATTGGGCCGACG
>CAISDD010000452.1 GCA_903883985.1 uncultured Pseudomonadota bacterium
GAGCCAATGAGTACTGCTGCGGGTGTTTGTCCGTTCAGCGTTTGGCGTTTGCATCCTTGATAGCTTTCATCAGCGCGGCATGCTCCCATTTCACCGTCTTGCACCCATTCTGATGGAATGCTGGTGGTGTTTTCGTCGGCGGCGTGTCGCCTTTATGGACACCAATTACTCCTTTGCCGCGCTTGAGGCTCTCTTCGATTTCCCAATTCACCCATTTGCTCGATGCAGTTTTTTCACTAAGGTAAACCAACGTGACAGAGCAGCGATCAATTTTTTCGCGGATATTTCGTTTGATGTAGTCCGCATTGTTGCTGTCGTAGGGTTCCTTGACGGAATGGTCGTCAAACTGGAGATCGACTTTGTCGTTTTTTGCCTGACCTCTGAGCAAATTTACTTCGTCCATATCTTCGTGATCAAAGCTGATGAACACGTGCCGACTCACATCCTCCTTGGCTTCGGCGAGGCGCTGCCTCACCTTATCCTCGAGGCCCTTGATGTCTGAGCCATACAAACTTCCGCCGGAGCCGCCGCCCATGTCATTCCCCCTTGTCGAACTGAAACTCTAAACACGAGATGCAATGTCCACAGGGCTGAGCCTCGCCGGTATGGCACGAGTACGTTCCGCTCACGCCTTTTTCTTCAGCCAGCCTGACGACATCCGCTTTGCCAAAATCGAAAAGTGGAGTTAGCACCTTCACTCTTCGCCCCATCGCAGTCTCAATAGCGGATTCGGCCTGGGCGATGAATTGTGGGCGCTGGTCCGGGAACAAGCTGAACTTTTCTGACAGCAAGCCAATTGCTACAGAAGAAGCACCAAGCTGATATGCGTAGGCACTACCCATCAACAGAAACATCAGATTGCGCCCAGGAGTGAATGCGTCAGTTTTTACATCGAGATCGGGGTTCGTTAAACCAGAAACAATCACGCGTCCGAAGCCCGATAAATCCATCCGCGTCGGAGCGGAAAGTTCGAGTTGTTTATGGACGGCCAGGCAGGTTGCCCACTCCTTGCTGGCTGCCCGTTGCCCATAGTCGATGAACAGCGGAAAGTGATCGATTCCGTCCTCTTTCGCCATCACACCTATCAGGGTCGAGTCGAGGCCGCCGGAAACCAGATTAACGAAGCTCACAAGTATGCCTCCCGCTTAGCAACGCGCATCGTGAGCCAAGTGGCCAGATCTACACAGCCAAGGGAATAGCCGAACTCGGCTGCAACCTCACGAAATGTATCTTCAATTTTTTCGTAGAACGGCAGGCATCCAAGCCTACTTGGCGAGAGCGTAAGCCCACGAGCCAAGTGAAGGTAATCCAACACGTGAACATCCAGAACCGCAAGGTCAGCGCAGTATCCAACCCGGCGCAAAAAGAGGCTGGACTGTTTTGGACCAAATCCCCATACGTTCTGCATCAACGATTCGCGGGCCTCCTTGGCCGATTTTGCAGAGAAAAGTAGCTCGCGAATGGATCGATTATTTCTGTACATCTCGGTGACTGTTGTTGTCAGCAGCGATGCCAATCGATTCTTGAAGCGCGGACGTACCCAGCGGGTGGTGCTATCTTTGGCACTGATTGGCAAAGGCTCGGAAAGCGCCGCGATGACTTTGGCTTCATATTCAACTGAGTTGAACCCACTTTTCTGTGGCCGGAGGAATCCTTCCGAACGCAATCGGTCGGCGGTAGCCACAGCGAGCTCAAACACCATCTGACTGCCAAACATGCACACCGCAGCTTCATATAGCAGTTCGTCTTCTGTAAGCAGCTGCCAATCCTGCATAGGACCGCCTTGAGCTTTTACCTCAATGCACATGGCGCGAATTGTCCGGTTGATAATGTACATGTTCATAGTCACTGCCACCCGAAAGCTGTCGCGCATTGCCTGAAGATACGATCTGGAAAATTGTAGCGGCAAAAATCAGAGACAGTTCCATTCAACATAGCTGTACGCAAGCCCTGCATCCAGACTGAGTAAAACTCAAGGTTGTGCGCCAACGTTCGAGCGTGGAATGACAGCCCTGCATCGGACCACCGAGTCTGCCCGGCGAAGAAGTCGGCCTGTGACAGGTGAAACAGTAGTGCTGTGTCGTGAACAACAACGGTCTGGCACCACTCTAAGCCGTCGAAGCTATCTGCCCCCATGGCAGCGTAGAGCGCAATCGAAATGGGGTTGCCAGTTCCAAGCAGGTGTAGCGCAACGTACCGTCCTTGCTTGTTTAGCTCTCGGCGGATTGCCCCAACCGCTTGGGCGCGTGAAATCACGCCGTCGCCTAGCCGACGTTCTGGAACGGCGATCATCGGCACGCCGGTTTCTGCAACGACTGCGCCACAAAGAGTCGGCAATGCATCGGCGGTGCCATGAACGATTGGCACGATCAAACAATCGCCTGCTGCTGCCTGATCTTCGCGCCATCGCGCGACAACCAGCGCGACGTGTTCCGAAAAATCGGTCGGTGGATGCTGTTCGTCAAAACCAAACGCGAGGTCGAAAGAATACGTTCCCAAGACCTTATGAAAAGCAGCTTGTGTCCACCCAGACTGGGCGTCTTTCCAGAAGCTCTCGTAATTTCCCGAGTCCATCAGCGTTACTGCACCGGCCTCCCGGGCCGACCGCAACATTTCCGTGACCCTATCTGGATTGCCGATGGCGGCAAGATCAAAAGCCGAAACCAGGAACTGACCATTCAGCCCCACCAGCGAGGACAAGACCTGCAGGTAGTCTTCCGGTCGCAACGCCGTTTTCACCGAAGAAATCGATGGAAAGTAGACGGGCAAAGGCAGCTCACGCTGACCGATCAGAAGTGAAGCGGGTCGCGTTACCTCCATCACTTGCCCTCCGGCTTGGCGGGCGTCGCTGCGCGTCGCGTCTCGTTGAACCAATTGGCGTGCTCAGCAGATACGTGCTCTTCAACGCGCTCGGCCAGTGCAATCAAGCGATCAGGTTCGGACAAATTCTTGTAGGGGCCAGCGGCGGAAAGAAAGAGATATTTCTCATGCTTCAACCGTTCGGCAGTGGCGCGGTAGGTGACCCATAGTGTCGAGTACTGGTTCATCTGCTGGACGGCTTCGAGCACGGCAATCAGGATGCCGGCGATTGATGCCGCCCACTTGGCACCATCCGCGGGTAGTAGGCTCGTTGCCGGAATCAGCACAGCTAGGGCGACCTGCGCAATTTTCAGCCGCTTGTACCAGCGCTGGCTATGCTGGCTCTTGTCGTCGTACCAGGTCGCCTGACTTTCCAACCGGAACCAAGCTGGGTGTGCGCTGGCAAATGCGGGAACGGGTGGTTCGCTGGGTGTGACGATTTTGTGATTCACCTGTTTCTCCCTGTGGTCATGCAGCAAACACCCGCTCCAGCGTTGCCGGTAGAAGTGCGGCGTTGGATTTGCGGATGGCGGCGTGTTTGGCTTTGAGTTCTTTTGTATGCCGGAATATCTCACGCAACTTCATCTGTGACGACATCGAAGACACGGGCATTTGATAACTGAGAAACGCGGAAGGCTGAAGGCGTCGACGGCGCATATTGGTGCCGCCACTAATTTCCGCCAGTTCTGGCCAGACTTCCGGGGTGCGGAAGTAAATGTCAATGACCTCTGGAAGCACGACCTCGGTATTGATGGTGAACACCGGAAATTCCGGTGACACGACCATGCCATCACATTCAGGTGGAACGACACCCAATGCACCTTCCCAAGCCATCAGCTTTGGGTACGTGAAATCACCGGAATGGACGGTCGACAAGCGTTCATAGGCGAATTCGCTCCCGGCTTTGTTTACACTGGCAAACACACCGCGACCGAATGAATAGACCCCGGCAAATTTGTACTGTGCCAATTGATTGACTCGCACATCCGGTTGTCGCATTGCGACCAATTCGGCCATCGGTTTCTTCAACAGTTTTTCACCAGGAGGATGGAAGATATAAGCGCGCAGTAAGCTTTGTGCATCGCGCTCGACGGCATCGAGATGCGCTTCGAGTTGTCGTGTTTTCTCGGCCAGCGCGTCGAGGCGGGCGACGATGGTTTGTTGTTCGGCAAGCGATGGGAGTGGAATCGTATAGGCCAACGCATCAGCAGGCCGAATCGCCGCGTAGTTGGTTGAGCCCTGCGCCTCGACTTGATTCCGAAACCGCTCTGAGCGGCAGTAATGGTCGAGATAGCGCTTGTCGAGTCGAGTCTTGTCGACCTCAAACAGAAAGTAGTGGCTACTGACGACTGCGCCATCGAGTGATTCAGGCACTAGGCCGAAGCCGCCCATCTTTGCATCAATCTCCGCAACCAAGAATTCCCCAGCGCGGCAAACTTGTTGCTTCTTGGTTTTGATATCCGCACCGGACACAGCATCGCGTAGCAATACACCTTTTGCGTGCAATTGCACACGACACCGTTTGTACTGCTGAGTGTCGTCAATAGTGATGAACTCTTTGCGATGCCGAAGAACATCCGAGAGAGGGGCAATCGGCCACGCCTTCATTCTGCGGTCTCCGCATTGTCAGCGCCGCCCAAACGTCGAGCATCCAACTCCCGTCGCGTCCTGTCCAATTCATCGGCCAGCAGTTTTTCATCGGGCAGCACCATCTGGTATTCAGCAGCCAGCACCTTGTTGGACAACCCCTCCAGTGCGTAATGGGCCTCGGCCGCACCCTTTTCGGCGCACAGGATCAGGCCCACGGGTGGGTTCTCGCCGGGCTTCATCCAGTGCTCGCGGGCATAGTTCAAGTACAAGTGCATCTGGCCGGCGTCGGCGTAGCCGAACTTGCCGACCTTGAGGTCGATCACCACCAGGCACTTGAGCTGGCGGTGGAAATACAGCAGATCGACGCGGAACCAACTGTCGTCGATGCGTAGGCGACGCTGGCGGCCGACGAAGCTGAAATCGTCGCCCAGTTCCAGCAGGAAGTCGGCCAGATGCTGGATCAGGGCGTCTTCGAGATCCGATTCGGAGTATTCGTCCTTGAGGTTGAGAAATTCCAGTACGAAAGGGTCTTTGATGGCCTGCTCGGGCGTGAGGGTGTCACCGGGTTCGGCCAGTTCGCCCTTTTCCAGCATCGCCGCCTTGTTGATGGAGAGCGCAGTGCGCTCGTAGAACTGGCTGCCGATCTGGCGATTTAATTGACTGATGGTCCAGCCGCCGCGCAGCGCTTCAGTTTCGTAGAACACCCGGGCCTGCGGGATTTTGACCGAGAGCAGCCGCACGTAGGCCGACCACGGCAGGGGGAAGGCTTGGCCCAGTGTGGGCAGATCCGGAGATTGTCCAGACGCTATCTGGAGATTTCCC
>CAISDD010000453.1 GCA_903883985.1 uncultured Pseudomonadota bacterium
ACCAGGTCTGGAAAGACGCAGGCAGGATGCCTGCGTTACTGGGGGTGGCGAGACGTAGCCGGGAATCGCCGATCAAGTCTGGAAAGACGCAGGCAGGATGCCTGCGTTACTGGGGGTGGCGAGACGTAGCCGGGAATCGCCGATCAAGTCTGGAAAGACGCAGGCAGGATGCCTGCGTTACTGGGTGTAGGTCGGGTCAGGAATAGTTTAGCCCCATCGCCTCGCGCACGTCGCGCATGGTCTCGCGCGCCAGGCCGCGGGCCTTCTCGCAGCCGTCGGCGATGATGTGCTTCACCACGTCCGGCTCTTCCGTGTAGGCGCGGGCGCGCTCCTGAATCGGGGCCAATTCCTTCAGCATGGCGTCGATCACCGGTTGCTTGCATTCCAGGCAGCCGATGCCCGCGCTAGTGCAGCCCTGGCGCACCCAGGCGCGCAGATCGTCGCTGGAATAGACCTCGTGCAACTTCCAGACCGGGCACTTGTCCGGGTCGCCCGGATCGGTGCGGCGGCCGCGCGCGGGGTCGGTCGGCATGGTGCGTATCTTCCTGCCCACCTGTTCCGGGTCTTCGCGCAGGGAAATGGTGTTGTGGTAAGACTTGGACATTTTCTGCCCATCCAGGCCGGGCATTTTCGACGCCACGGTGAGCAAGGCATCCGGCTCGGTGAGGATCATCTTGCCGCCGCCTTCGAGGAAGCCGTAGAGCCGTTCCTTGTCGCCCAGAGACAGATTCTGGGTCTCGCCCAGGAGCGCGCGCGCCGAGTCCAGCGCGGCATCGTCGCCTTCCTGCTGGTAGCGGATGCGCAACTCCTGATAGAGCTTGGCCTTCTTGCCACCCAACTTCTTCACCGCGCCTTCCGCCTTTTCCTCGTAGCCGGGTTCCTTGCCATAGAGGTGGTTGAAGCGACGCGCGATCTCGCGGGAAAACTCGATGTGGGGCACCTGATCCTCGCCCACCGGCACCTGGTTGGCGCGATAGATGAGGATGTCGGCCGATTGCAGCAACGGATAACCGAGGAAGCCGTAAGTGGAGAGATCCTTCTCGCTGAGCTTCTCCTGCTGGTCCTTGTAGGTGGGCACGCGCTCCAGCCAGCCCAGCGGCGTCATCATGGACAGCAACAGATGCAGTTCGGCGTGCTCGATCACCTGCGACTGGATGAACAAGGTGGCCTTGGACGGGTCGACCCCGGATGCCAGCCAGTCGATCACCATCTGCCAGGTGGCCTCCTCGATGCCGCGCGGATTGTCATACTGCGTGGTGAGTGCATGCCAGTCGGCCACGAAGAACAGACATTCGTATTCGTGCTGGAGCTTGATCCAGTTTTTCAGGACGCCATGGTAGTGGCCGAGGTGCAGGCTGCCCGTGGGGCGCATGCCAGAGAGAACGCGGTCTGCGTACATAGGGGCTAGGGAAGGATGTTGAAAAGCGTCAGAGCCAGATGCTCGACGGTTCGATACAACGGGCCGATGATGCTGCCCAACAGCCCCGTCGCCACCAGGCCCAGCAAGATGAACATGCCGTAGGGCTCGAGCAGGGACAACTGGTAGGCCGCCTTGTTGGGCAGCAGGCTCACGGCGATACGGCCACCATCGAGCGGGGGGATGGGCAGGAGATTGAGCGTGGCCAGAACGGCATTGATGGTGACTCCAGCCATGCCCATGAGCGCCATGGGTTGGGCATACGCGTCGCCCGCCGGGAGGAACAAGGAGAGTTTGATCATGCCGGCCCAGAACAACGCCATGAGAAGATTGGCAGCCGGCCCGGCGGCGGCGACCCAGAACATGTCCTGCTTGGGATGATGCAAATTACCGAAATTGACGGGAACCGGCTTGGCCCAGCCGAACAGGATGCCACCCAGGGCGATGGTGAGGGCCGGCACGAGGATCGTGCCCACCAGGTCGATGTGGCGTAGCGGGTTGAGGCTGATCCGGCCCATCATCTGCGCCGTGCGGTCGCCAAACTTGAACGCCGCGTAGCCGTGAGCGGCTTCGTGCAAGGTGATGGCAAAAATCACGGGCAGCGCGTAGACGATGAT
>CAISDD010000454.1 GCA_903883985.1 uncultured Pseudomonadota bacterium
GGATGCCTGCGCTACAGGGACTCGCCAGGGCTTCTTCAACCTGCCTGGGGTGGCTTACATCACTACCCCGCGTGAACGGGCGCTGACCGCACTATGCCGTGACTTATTGAGAAGTTACTGAAATCCTTCGACTGTTCGACAAGCTCGCAGCTCAGGACGAACGGCAAGCCATTGATTCCGTTTGTGGAGAGCCTGTCGAACCATGAACGAAGTCGAATAAATCAGCGGTTCCCTAGCGCTTCTCGAACGGGCTGGGATCCGGGTACCAGCGTTCCAGGGTCGCTCGCAGGTGGGCTACCACTGCCGGGTTCGGGTGAGCGCCGAAATTATCGTTCAAGGTCATGAACTTGGGGCCACGCCAATCGACCCAACTCGTGCACAGGCGCGCGTGGAGACGCCAGTTCTCCAGGGGAAAGTAAAAGAAATCCCGCTTCACGCTTACCGCCGGGGCGCTCGCTGCGCGGCCGGTGGCGAAGGCGTAATAGGGGTAGAGATATTCAGGCGGGACGTTGCCGACATCGCGAAATCGACTGGCGCGAGTACTGGCGATGGCATCGGGCCATTGCTCCAGCGTTTCCCGCCAGAGGTCCGGGTAGACCAGCAAGGGCACATGGTTGACGTGGCGGCGCCGGGAGACCGCGCCAAAACGGCCGTCGAGCAGATGGTTGGCTCGGGCGAGGGCTGCGTTCCACGGTGAGATATCGCGGCGCGCCCGCAGCGCCGCATCCGGTGTGGTCTGCTTCTGGAAAAATAGTCTGGGGCTTCCAGCCTCATCCATGAAGTCAGCCGGACTCACGCTGGCTCCGAACAGCATGTCGTCTTCGAGGTAAAGGAAAGGGCTGGAAACGCCGGGCAGGGCGTGCAGGTGCGAGACAATGGCGAAGGAATTGAAGGTGGGCAGATGCGCCGGGTCCATGATCTGGTCGTGATGCACGATGCGCAGGCGAGGATGACCGGTATCCAGCCAGCCAGGAACCTGTGGTCGCATGCTCAGCAGATAGACATTTCCCAGCCAGGGAGCATGACGCGCCACCGAGCGCAGGCTGTAGCGCAGCAGCTCCAGGTTGTCCCGTGTGCGATTGGGATTGCTGTCATGGTCCTTGCTGGCGTAGCGACCCAGTTCTTTCATGTATCCCGGCCAGCTATCGTCCACCCAGGTGTAGACCAGATCGATTTTTTCGCCATGGGGCGGCCTGGCCTCCCTTCCAGGCGCTGACCGAGCGGATTCCCCAGGCGGGGGGGGCGGCGACCGTTTTGACATGTACATGGATTCAGGGCTGGAGTTTCTGTGGGTGAACGCGCAGTGGAATGGTCACGGGCCATATAGGGAATAATGCAGTCCGGTTCATCACAACGGATCGATCCGACAGACGGCATTTCTCAGAGAGGGCGCGATGATCGCATGTATTTTGGCGGCAGGAATGGGCCGCAGACTGAAGGCCATGACGCTGGACCGCACCAAGTGCATGGTGGAACTGAATGGACTGCCGCTCATCCATCACACCCTTTCCAGCCTGATCCACTCCGGGGTACGGCGTTTCGTGATCGTGGTGGGGTATTGCAAGGAAGGCGTCATCGACTACGTGCGGGCGAAATTCCCGGAAATCGACGTGATCTTCGTCGAAAATGAGCTTTACGCATCGACCAACAACATCTATTCGCTCTTTCTGGCAATGCCGCGGCTCGCCGATGCCGACGGCGTGATCGTCGCCGAGAGCGACGTCTGGGTAAGTCACGACGCGGTGGCAGCCTTCCTGGCCAGCTCCGGCAGCGAAGTCGTGCTCGCCAGTCCCTTCCAGTACTGGATGGATGGCACCTGCGTGGTGGCCGACTCGCCGCAAGGCCAAATTCGGGGATTTGTCTCCAAGCAGGATGTCGTCAACTACCCGCCCGAGGCACTCTACAAGACCGTTAACTGGTACCGCTTCTCGGGGCGATTCTTCAGCAATGTCTATGCCCGCTTCATCGCCGCCTACGTCCAGGCCTTCGGTGCCAACTCCTACTATGAGGATGTCCTGAAACTGGTGTCGCCCGCATTGCCGGCCGGTTTCAACCTCCATGTCATCGCCGATGACGCCTGGGTGGAAATCGACGACGAGGACGATTACCACAGGGCGCTCATCGTCACCGCACCCAAGGACGAAGCAGCACGCAGGCTGCGAGACAACTTCGGCGGCTTCTGGAAGTATCGTTACATTCAGGATCTGACCCTCCTGGTCAATCCCTACTTCCCACCGGCCGCAATGACCCAGGAACTGGGCAGCCTGTTCGACCGGCTGGTGCGCGAGTACCCCTCCAAACAGTCTATCCTCTGCCGCCTGGCCGCGAAAACCCTGGATCTCGCGAGTGACCACCTGGTGCTGGGTAATGGCCTGTCCGAACTGCTCTCGGTCCTGGCCCGTGTGTTGCCCGGCGTCTTCGCCGTGCGCCCTCCCTACTTCCTGGAATACCGGCGCGTGTTCGGCGAACGCCTGCGGGAACTGGCCACGACCGACCCTTATGCAGACTGGCGCGACGGGGATGCGGGCCTGATCGTGATCAATCCCAACAATCCCAGCGGCGAATTGATGCCGCGCGACGCCTTGCTACAGCTCGTGAGCCATGCCCGGCGGAACAACCGCCGGGTGCTCGTGGACGAGTCCTTCCTGGATTTCGCCGATCCGGCCCTGACCCTGGTGGATGCCGCGCTGCTGCGGGAATACCCCAACCTCCTGGTATTGCGCAGCTACGGCAAGACCCACGGCATTCCCGGGCTGCGCCTGGGACTGCTGGCCTGCGCCGATACAGCGTTGGTGGAGCGCGTCCGCCAGGCCTTGCCGATCTGGAACGTGGGTTCGCTGGCCGAAGCTTTCCTCGAACTCCTGCCGCGCTATCGCACGGAATACCAGACTGCGTTATGTAAGATCGCCGCCAACCGGGTCACCCTGGAAGTCCTGCTGGCCACAGCGGGCTTCGAGGTAACCGCGACCGCCACCAACTTCGTCCTGTTCCGGATTGCGAAGGACGTTGCCGCCGCCTTTGAAACCCATTGCTATGCGCATGGCTATCTGGTGAAGCGCATCGACGACCGGCCTGGCATGCCCGGCTGTCACTTTCGAGTGGCGGTGCGCGGAATCGAGGACAACGCGCATTTCGCCGCAGTGGCGGCAGCATTCATGCACGCACGCCATGCGTGAGTGCGGAACGCAATCCGGCGCCGCTCTTCGCCGTAGCAGGCCGGTATAATCCGCACCCAAGCGCGTGCCTTGCAACGTACCGGACACAACCAGAGAGATCAGCGAAATGAGTGAAACAGACACCCTCGCCCTGCTGCGTGAGTTTCTGAAGAAGCATTCCGGCCAGGCGTCGGAATCAGTCACACCGGAATCGCCTCTGAGCAGCGTCAACATCGATTCGCTGATGCTGCTCGAACTGATTTTCGAGTTCGAGGAAAAATTCGGCATCAGCGTGCCCAATGAGTTCCCAACCCCGGATACCGTGGGAGAACTGGTCAGTGCCGTCGATGCCCTGCGCGCCAGGAAAACGGAGGAATCAAACTGACCTGCCACACCCAGCGACGCGTCGCCGTCACCGGCATCGGCATCGTCAGCCAGTTCGGCAGCGATCCCGACATTTTTTTCAATCGGCTGCTGGCCGGCGAGTCGGGCATCCGCCTCTACAACAGGGAAAACGAACCGGTACCAATCAGCCTGCCAGCCGCCCCCTGTCTTGACTTCGATGCCGCTGCTGCGCTCGGCGCCCCACTGGCGCGCATGATGGATCGTTACAGCCAGCTCGGCACTGCGGCATCCCTGGCCGCCTGGCGCGATGCCGGGTTGACGGTGGATGCCGCCGCCGACCAGCGCGACGGCGGGGTTTCCTGGGGAACCTCCCTGGGCGGCACCCAAACCTTCGAGGACGGTTACCGCAATCTCTATCTGCAACGCCCGCCGGCCCGTATCTCCCCCTTGGGCGTGATCATGGGCATGAACAACGCCTGCGCCTCCCATATCGCGATGCAACTGGGCCTGGCCGGCCCCTGCCACACCTTCTCGGTGGCGTGCTCGTCCTCCACGGTCGCCATCGGGGAGGGCTTCCGCAGGGTGCGTTCAGGCGAATGCGGCGTAGTGGTGGCCGGTGGCTCTGACGCCACCCTGTCCTACGGCGTGCTGCGCGCCTGGCAGGCCATGCGAGTGTTGGCCGACGGCAACGAGGAAACCGCCGCACGTGCCTGCCGCCCCTTCCACAGGCAGCGCCAGGGCCTGGTACTGGGCGAGGGTGGTGGCGCCTTCATCCTGGAAGACTGGGACCGTGCAATGGCGCGCGGTGCCCGCATCTACGCGGAGCTGGGCGGCTTCGGCGCTACCTGCGACCACAGCCATCTGGTTCGCCCCAATCTCGACGGACAAGTCCGCGCGATGCAAATCGCCCTGGCCGATGCCGATCTCGCCCCGGCCCAGGTCGGCTACGTCAACGCCCACGGCACCGCCACCCGCGAAGGCGACCCGATCGAAATCGCGGCGATCCGTGAGGTGTTCGGCGACCATGCAGAGGCACTGCCGGTAAGCGCCACCAAGTCCATGCACGGACACATGCTGGGTGCTACGGGAGTCATCGAATCCATCGCCACCGTGCTGTCCCTGTACCGCCAGTCCATCCCGCCCACGGCCCACCTCGATGAAGTCGATCCGGCCTGCGCCGGCGTGCGCCACATCGTCGGCGGCCCGCTGCGCGATGTGACGCTCGAAGCCGCGCTGTGCAACTCCTTCGCCTTCGGCGGCAGCAACGCGGTGTTGGCGTTCCGCCGCCATCGCCAGCTTTGATCCATTGCACCGGGTGCGGGGACCGTCGTGATGAACCCAACCCTTGCCTGGATCGTCACCGCGCTGGCCACAGCATCCCCGGTGCTGGCGGGCGACGGCACCACAAAGTCGCAGTCCTTATTCCATTTCGCCAAGAGCGACAGCAGCAATGAAGTCCATTACACCGCCCAGATCGGCGAAGACTGCCAGTTTTCCCCGCGGCCGATCCATGTGTACTGGATGCGGCGCGGCGAAAGGCTCGAATACCGACGCGAACTGAACTGGGCTGAGAAACAATTTGCCTATGGGGTCGACATCCAACAGCGGCAAGGAAGCGCCGTCATATTCACCATTGCCGGTGACACCTCCCGGTCCATCCGGGTCGAACTGACCAAGACGGATTCCGGGTGCCGCGCCGAGGCCAGGATGCGCATCCTGGGTCAACGGGTCAAACCGGAGCATGCCTTCATCGAACTACGGGACCGTAAACCCATGATTCCCAAGGTCATCCATGTCGATCTGCTTGGCCGAAAGGATAACGACAGCGCGGTGTGCGAGCGGATCACCGAGGTCGGCATCGACGGTACGCCTTGCCTGTGAATGGCTGAATGACGCATCGCCGCGGACTGGAATCCTGGCGCCGCCGCCTGGCCTGGCTGCGCGTTCTCCTGTCGCGTTGGCGGCCGGCTCGCCGCCTGGCCATCTCATCTGGCGGGGCCGAAACCCTTGCCGCTGGCGACTACCTATGCTGGACCTGGGGTAAGGATGTCGAGGCACTGACCCTGCTGGATGCTGCACAGCCCATCCGGCGCATCGCCTGGCTGCGCCGTCCCGGCGCCAACGTGCTCTGGCTGCGCCTGAACCAGACCTGGGCGGCACCGCAACTGCACAGCCTCGGCACCAGGGATGGCATCGGCGGGCACGCCGGCCTGCGCCTGTACCGACTGCCCTGGCTGTACCCGCTGTTGCTGCGGCCGCCCTTCGCATCCCGCCGCGGTGCGGAACGCCGCTGCGGCCTGGGTTTATGCCGTCCCCTCTGGCCGGCGCCGCTGGAACCCGGCGACGACTGGCAGGCCTGGTCAGACAGCCTCGACGACTTGACCCTGCTGCGGCTGGAAGACATCGTGCCGCAGCAGCCTGCCGCAGTGGCGCATAGCCGACTGCCGCCGGATGACCGGGTCGGCGCCCACCTGCATCTGCATTATCTGGAACCCTGGCCGGAACTCGACGCAGCCCTGCGCCGCCTGCCGCCCGGCAGCCGCATCCATATCACCGTGTCGGAACAGGCCCGGGGGTATGGGGGTATCAGCCTCGATGCCTGGTTGGAGCAACTGGCCCTACAGTGGCCGTACGCCCACATCCGCCGTGTGACCAACCGCGGCCGCGACCTGAGCCCCTTCCTGGCACTGCTCGCGGAGGGCGCCTTCGACGGCCTTGATTGCGTCTGCAAAATTCACGGCAAGATCTCGCTGCGTGACGGCAGACCGACCTATCTGGGCCAGGCCTGGCGCCGCCAGGCGGTCCACGAGTTGCTGCCGGAAGCGGATGCGCTGGCGGCGTTGATACAGCGCTTCCGCGACGACCCGCATCTGGGCGTTCTGGGCCCGGAACGGCTGCACCTGCCCAGCGAGCGGCGCGGCATCTGGGACTGCCTGGAAAAGGATGGCGGCCTCCTGGCCCGCCTGATGCGGGAACGCTTCGGCGCGGACCGGCGCCGGGACATCACCTTCTTCGCCGGCAGCATGTTCTGGTTCCGGCCAGAAGCACTGGCCGCCCTGCGCACCCCGCCCCCCGGTGGTTGGGAGTTTCCGCCCGAACCCATCGCCGACACCGGCAGCCTCGCACATGCGCTGGAGAGATTGTTGCCCAGTTGCGCGAAGTTCACCGGTTGGCGAGTGATTTCCCTGCCGCCGTGCGCACATCACTTCACGGGCGCATCCAACGACTCGCCCCCAGCCGCCAGTTGAAGGAAAGCCGGTAGGCTACGTATCGTCTTGTGTCTGCAACAACGCAGCAAGACCCTCAGCGGGGTGGCTCAGGAACTGAACGAACCTGGCCAGCCGAATGCGCCAGTCCAGATGATCTACCCGCCAGATGGGTGCCGAGTTCCTGTGCTTCCGGCACCTTACTGCTACCCTGCCATCCGCCATATTCAGCGGCAACCGCGCCACGGGGAGTTGCTCACATGGCGAGAGTGAACGGTAAACCCGCTCCAACATGGTCACCACCTGATCCGCCACAAAGCGAGGCGGCACAAAGTTGAGGCACTCCCGGCCACCGTATTTTCGACACTCGACCAAGCTGTAGCAGGGACGACAGGCCAGACCCTGTTCCAAGGCACGATAGCGGTGGCTTGGCAGTGTGTCGGAATTAAGTGGCCGAGTGCTGGCGAACAGGCAGAGGGTAGGCATGCCGACGACGTGGGTGGCGAAATGAGCAGGAAACGAATCCATGCCGACCAGCATATCGTGCTCGTTGAGGAGCTTGCGGAACCAGGAAAGTCCCTGAAATGGGGTCACGGTACACTTGTCGTGCTGAGCACCACTGGCCGCCAACACCGTGATTTCGTGACCTGCCGCGTGCAGCAAATCAATCAGTACCTCTTGCTGCGCAGGCGGATAGACCTTCATTGGCCAGCCGCCATCGAAATGCAGCAGGATGCGATAGCGCCCACCACGCGATTCCCGCCGTACCGGACCCGTTTTGCGGTGAGTCACCAAAGTCTGGGGCGCGAGACAAGCCTCTCCCAGAGCGAAGGCGTAGTGGTCAATCAGATGGAACAGGGTGCTGTTGTAGTTCCGTGACGGGCGAATCCACAAGTACAGCGCATCTTCCGGCAAGCTGTTCTTGAAGGTTTCGAACCAAGTATGTTCGCGCACCGATATCCCGCTTTCCGGCTCGCCATTGCGATTGTTCGCCGGGACACGGGATGCATGGACTTCCAATTCCGGCGCCACGGCGGCGATGATGTCCGCATAGGCAGCACAGATCACTAATTGCTTGGGCCAAGGCCGGACGGCATTCCAGGCCAGGGCGAAGAATAAGGCGTCACCGGCGTGGTAGGGCATGAGTATGCGGCATGGCAACGCGTCCCGGACGTCCCGCGCCACCTGCCGCTGGCCGGCAGATAGCGCATCCGGATCCAGTCCTTGCCGCCTAAGCCGGGACGCCATCAGGGTACAGGCGCGCTCTGCGGTCCAGGCGAAAATCGACTCATTTTCAAATGCAAAACCGTTGTAGCGGGCACGGTTGATGCTAATCTGGGGCAGAGCCAGATGACGAGCGGGCACACTGAACACCAATCCCAGCAAACGGGCATCCAGACGTGCATCTACGCAGGAAAGGAACTGAAGGAAACGAGCTTCTCCGGTCTCGATGAACGTCGGCAGGAAATAGGCTAAGGGCCGGTTTTTCCGGTCGCTGAGGACGACCACCTCGTCATCCCCCAGGCTGGGCAGGACGCGCAATGCCCAAAAAAGTGCTAGCCGGTCCAGGGCAAACAGGGGGTTAACCACGCAAGTCGAAGAGCGGGCCGCTGCGCCGTCCTGCTTACGGGTACGAAGGAACATTTCCTCCACAAATCGAGCGGGAGAAGAGAAGGCCGAGGAAATAATGTCTTGCTCGGATAGGGTGCAATCACTAATGCGATAACAGCGGAACAAAATCTCCGGCGTCGCTGCGGGCGTGATCTCCCCCTCATGGATCAGTGCCAGCCGGATCATCGCCAAAATACCGCGGTATGAAATTCCGCGCGCTCGGCCAAATCCACCCCAACTTCGACCAGCAGCCGGTGAAATTGCAGGAAAACCGACCACACCGGCAAGCCAGCCACCGCTCCACGGCTGGCGGAGTCAATTCGCTCTAAGTGCTCTACAGTATCCACGTCGCAATGGTAGTTAGCGTCCAGGCGGCCATGGTAGCGCACATTGAGGTGGCCACACACCCATCTCCTGCGTACACGCGCGCCGCCGATACTCCAGGCCGTCATCGTCGGACGCCGCCAGGATGGGCAACCGCCCCTACAGGTCGCAAGGCCAGCCGAGCCCCACAAGCCGTAGGAAGCCACGCCGGAACGCGTAACGCGCAAGAAGTCCGGTACAGGACGCTTAGCGTAATGGCTTTCCCATGGATATCCCATGGCGGTATGCTCGGCCACCATCTGCTTTGCGCCAGAATACGGTGTTTCTAAGCATTCCCGTAACGAGAAGTGCCTGCCATCTGGCATCCTCCCGTCGATCACCTACGCATCCCAACCACGACCAATCGCGCGCCACCAGACAGCCCAGGTGACACTAACTTCACGGCGGCGCTTCGACGGCAAGCCGGGCAATTCTGGATACGACTCCGCATGTTCCAACTTGCATCTTCCTTGCAGCGCCTAGTGGCACCGGATGACCGCCGGCAGTGGCCTCTCCTGCTAGGCGTATCGCTGGTCTCCGGGTTTTCCCGCAGCCTGTTCCTGGCTCTGGTCAGCACCGCCGTGGCCTCCCGCGACAGCGAGCACTGGACGTACTACGTGACCGGGATCGTGTTGCTGATCGTCGCCATCGTCGCAGCGGATTTTTTTTCCGCCATCCGCGGCAGGGAAGTCTCCAGCCGCCTGGCCATGCGCTTGCGCGATGGATTACTGGAACACATCGCCTCGGCCAACCTGCGCTTCGTCGAACAGGAGCAACCCAGTCGTCTGCATTACCATTTGATGACCACCATCAACATGGTGGCTGGGACCTACTTCGTCCTGCTTGGATTCGCCAATTCCCTGGTCACGCTGGCGTTCAACTTCCTCTATATCGGTTGGCTGTCTTGGATCGGATTGATCTGTGCCCTGTTGATCAGCCTGGTGGGCATCCGGGTCCACTGGTACTTCGAGCAGCGCAATGAAGAACGTAGACACCACCTGGACGAACTCAGCAATGCCAACAACGGTTGCCATCTGGCCTACCTGCTCGGCTACAAGGAATTGCGCCTGTCACAGAAGAAAGAAGCCGACTATCGAGACCAGATCAAGGACGTCAACGCGGACATCCTTAAGGAAACGGTGGCAGAAACGCGCATCTCAACCACAGGCAGCATGGCCACCAGCCTGTTCCAATATCTAGCCATCGCTGCAGCAGCTTTGCTACTGCCTGCCTTCTCCTCGGCAGAACCGATTAAAATCATGCAGTTACTGGCGGCCATCCTGTTCACCGTTGGCCCACTGGAAGGCGTGGTGGGCGCCTTTTCCAGCTTCGGCCGGGCACGGGTGGCCATGAACAATCTGCACCGCCTCACGGATGCCGCTACGGCCACCCACGAGGGAAGGATGCTGGCAGGCCATCCCGGTCTCCCGGACTTTGAGTCCCTCGCCTTGCGCGGCGTCACGTTCGCATTCGATCAGGGCGCCGGAGACGAATCCTTCCGTCTCGGCCCCCTCGACTTCGAGTTGCATCGCGGCGAGGTGGTCTTCGTGGTGGGCGGCAACGGCTCCGGCAAGACCGTGCTCATGCGCTTGCTAACCGGACTGTATCGCCCTAGCGAGGGCCGCATCCTCTACAACGGCAAGGTTCTGTCCGACCAAGATCGGCTGGCCTATCGGGAGCAATATGCGACCGTATTCAACGACTTCTTCCTGTTCTCGGAATTGCTTGGTAACCGGGACTCGCCACGGGAAACCGTCCTCGGCTGGCTGCAGCATTTCGACCTCGCCGGCAAAACGGATTTCCGCACCCATGACGGCTGCTTCACCACGGTCGATCTCTCGACCGGCCAGCGCAAGCGTATGGCCTTGATCGTCGCGATGCTGGAAAAACGGCCCTTGATGGTGCTGGATGAATTCGGTGCCGACCAAGACCCGGAACATCGCGACCTGTTTTATCGCCAGTGGCTTCCGGAACTGCGTCGCATGGGCTGCACCCTGGTGGTGGTCAGCCACGACGACCGCTATTTCGATGCCGCCGACCGGGTGGTGCGCATGGACTATGGGCGCATCAGCGAAATGGGGAAAGCGTGCTGACCGCCATCGTCAACCATGCCTGCAACGGCAATGCCATCGCCCTGCGCCGGGGATTCGCGGCTTGGTCCCCGGTGGTGTCAATCGACAGTGGCTCGAACCTCACGACCGAGGAACGCCCCTGGTTCGACGACTGCCTGCCCAACGTCTATTACAGCGGCCTGGTGAATCGCGCCTTCGAGCACGCGGCCACGCTAGCGGACAACGATATTCTGTTGCTGCTCTGTTCCGATGTGGAAGTGGCCGACCCCGTGCAACTGCTCCGGCGCCTCACCGAGGCGTTTCGAGATCCGGCGGTACAACTGTGGGGCCCCTGTTCCAGCGGTTCGCCGCATCCCCATATGTGGCCCAAGGGAAGCGGCGGCACCCGCCAAGTCAGCTTTATCGAGGGCTTCTGTTTCGCCGCCCGGAAATCCTTGCTGGCCCGAGTATGTCCGGTCGATCTGGAAGTGAACCGCCTGGGCTGGGGCATCGACGTCCTGCTGGGTTACCACGCCGCCCGCCAGGGTGGCAAGAGCCTGGTGGATGACGCCACCGAAGTGCGCCACCCGATCACCACCGGTTATGGCGTCCAGGAAGCGCGAGCGCAGCGGAATACCTGGTTCGGGAGTATATCTCCCAGGGCACGGCGATTTCGCCAATTGGCGACCTTGCCGGGAGTCAGGGCAGGCTGGGGCTGCCAGTTGTTGTACCGCTGGGCCGCACGCGGCGACCACGACTGATGACTGCGCCCAAACGCGGATTCCTCGCCTATGCCACGGCCAATGATCGCTTCGGCCATGTCCAGGACCGGGTCAATTTCGCCCGGATGCTGACCATCCCCTCGGGAGTTGAGTGCATCGACATCGGCATCGCCATCAGCGAAGCGCGCCCGCGCAGCCGCCGCGATGAGCGGGATTTCCGCGACATGGCGCGTAGCCTGGAGGCGAGCGGCCGGTTTCACGTGGCTGCCATGGAGTTCAAACCCAACGTCGGCCGGGATTTCAGTTCCTGGCGCGATCTCTTGTACGGCTTCCGCCGTGAGGCGTCGCCTGCGGACTTCGTCCTGCTGCTCAACCGTAGCGCCTACGGGCCCATGCAGGCGGATTGGTACGCACGCTACCTGGCCCCTTTCTCGCGGCATCCGAAACTGGCCGTGTGTGGCTCCTCCATCAACTTCGAATATCGCCGCCAGGCGCTCGCTGGCGCCAACACCCATGCCCAGACCTACGCATGGATGAGCCGCTTCGATGCACTGGACCGCCTCCTGGACGACTTCCCCGGTTGCCACACCCGCTCCCGCGAGGAGGCCATCCGCGACGGGGAACTGGGTTTGAGTCGGCGCTGGTTCGACCTGGGCCTCTCCATCACCTCCCTGGCCTGGCCTGGCGAGTATTTCGACGCAGAACGGCGCCATGATCCGACGCTGCCGCAACACAACCTCTCCGAGCATCTGCGCGGTGTGCCGTTCCGGCATTGGGAACAACACGAGCGCTGGCGTGCCCGCCTGACACCAGCACCCTACCTGCGCCGCCTCCTGGCACCAGAGTTTGGCCGTGAAAACTGATCCGTGCGCCCCACGCTGGATAAACTGCACACCTTGATCTACCCCCCCTGACCGCACCCTGACCGCACCGTGACCGCACCGTGACCGACACTGACCGCCTTGCCGCCCTGGCGCGCACAGAAATAGAATGCAGCCCGGTATCCTCCGAACCGATGCCGGGCTGGATGCGCGGCATCACCGCCATCATCAAGACCTTCGAGCGCCCCACCTGCGTGGCCCGGCTAATCGCCTCGATCCGCCGTTTCTACCCGGAATTGGCGATACTGGTGTGCGATGACAGCAGGGAACCCCTCTATCCCGACGAAAACGAGCCTGTGCCCGGTGTACGCTGGCTGACCCTACCCTACGAGGCCGGGCATACTTTGGGCGCGGGGCGGAATTATCTGGTGGACCGAGCCACGAGCGAATATGTTTTTCTCTGCGACGACGATCATGAATTCACCACCGGCACCCGCTTGCAGGCGATGTGGGAATTCCTCGAAGCTAGCGACTACGACCTGGTGGGCGGCAGCCAGGGCGACGAAGACTATGGCACGGCCATCTTCGAGCGACGTGGGAACCGCATGATCCAGCGCTTCCATGCCCACCGCGGCCTGATCGCGCCAGACGTAGTGGCCTGCGACCGGGTCTCCAACACCTTCCTGGCACGCACCGCCGGCCTGCGCCAGGTGCGCTGGCAACCCCAGGTGTATGCCCATGAACATGCTGATTTTTTCATCCGAGCCAGCACCGTCGGCCTGCGCATCGCCCAGATGGGACGGACCTGGGTAGGCCATGACCGTGGCTGCGAACCTGGCCACGGCCTGCTAGGCACGATCCTGGGAACGCTGCTACCCCACCGCGACGGCCGCTACCGCTTGAAGCGCATGGGCGGCGAGGAAGGCCAGAGCGAACGCCAGGCGAAGGCGGAGGCCGAACGTCTCTACCGCACCCTTGTTCTGGATCAGCATGGCGTGGTGGCCATCGACGATGAATTCGACCGCGCTCGCCGCCGAGACCTGGAACGCCTCATCGGCCGCCCCACCGATCCGGCGGACTGACACTTCAGACCGGCAGCAGCGCCAGAGGAATCGCCGCGAACAAGGTGGAGTCGTAGATGTCCAGCAGGCCGCCGTGCAACACGCTCACGGCGGGAAAATCCTTGATGCCGGCGACCCGTTTCAATCGCGAGGTGAACAGATCACCGGCCAGCCCTGCCGCTACCAGCAGGGCTGCCAGCGCCAGCGCCTGAGATGGTGAGCGGTGCAGCAGGCCCTGGGCCAGGGCGGCCGCCAACGCACCGCCGAACAGCGCACCGGCGATCACCCCTTCCGTGGTCTTGCGTGGAGATAGGCGCGGCAACACCGGGCGCCGGCCGAAAAGGCGGCCGAACAGGAAGGCCATGGAATCCTGGGTTTCCACCGTGGCATAGAGCAGAAAGATCCAGACGAAGCCGTCGGGCCGGGCGATCAGATGGGTGAGGCTGGTTGCTGCCAGTAGCGGGAACAGGATGACTGCCGGCCAGGCCGCAGCACCAGCAGGGGCGTGGCGCATGGCATAGACCGGAATGGCGAGTCCCAGGGCCACGCCGACCAAGGGAATGAAATACCCACCGCCACCGACCCAGACGGCTACCAGCGCCAGCAAAGGGAACGACATCCTCGCCAGGCCGTGTGGCCGGATCGCGTAGGTTCGTCCGAGTTCCACCATGCAGCGCCAGGCCAGCAGCGTCGCCATCACGGTGAACAGCAGGGGATGCACGGCCGCCGGTAGGAGCACGCCGGCGACGATCAAGGCGGTGCTGGCGTAATAGCGCCAGAGTTCCCCGGCGGCACCAGGCCGGCGGGCACGGGTGCCGAACAGGGCGATCATCACGGCGCCGAAGGCGAACATGGCGAACACGGCGGCCAGGATGGTCCAGGTAGGGGTCATGGATGTAGCGCAGGCATCCTGCCGGCGTCCTTGCCTTGATCAGATACACGAAGCAGGCAGGATGCCTGCGCCTCACAGCGTACCACGGCAAGGTTCATCGCCCCACCCGATCAGTCATGGATGTAGCGCAGGCATCCTGCCGGCGTCCTTGCCTTGATCAGATACACGAAGCAGGCAGGGTGCCTGCGCCTCACAGCGTACCACGGCAAGCTTCATCGCCCCACCCGATCAGTCATGGATGTAGCGCAGGCATCCTGCCTGCGTCCTTGCCTTGATCAGATACAGGTGTTTTGACTTATGTCCCCGTCATTGCCCTCGATGAGGACGGTGACGACGTGTTTCATGCGATACACGTCGATGCTGGCAAAACGCTTATGCAGAGTTTCCAATTGCGATTTCATGAGGCTTCTCCCATGTTGACCGTGGGGGAGGGGAGTCGGCGGACAGCCCGATCAGGTGTGCCTTGCGTCGGAAATCGGCGCATGCCTCTTTACCGTTCGTCCTACGCACAGCGTGCGCGAAACATTCGGGGGTACGGACTGTTCGAGCCGGGTCCGGTTACACAACGGTGTGTGACCACCATACTTTCATCGACCTCATGTCCGAGCGCTCCCTCTGAAGTTATACACGATCGCAGGGCCGCTTTCATGCTCGGGGGCGAACCGGAGGATCATGACTGCTTACAATAAATGGTAAAATAAAAAAGCGGCGAAGGATGTGCGGGTTTCATGCGTGCATGGCAGCTACCCTGGATTTCCGTTTCATCAACCATCAACTCAATTCGAGTCTTGCACATGCACTCTATTCTCGTTGTCGACGACGAACCCGTGAATCTGAAGATCATCCACGCCATACTCGAAGGCCCGGAGTACCGGCTTGATCTGGCCGAGGATGGCGGCGTCGGCTGGGCACGTTTGCAGGACGAAACGGTGGTTTATGACCTCGTCATCCTCGATCGCATGATGCCGGTGATGGATGGCATCGCGCTGTTGAAGAAGCTCAAGGCTTTGCCGCGCTATCGCAACGTGCCGGTGGTCATGCAGACTGCGGCGGCTGCACCGGAGCAGGTGGCGGAAGGCCTCGCCGCCGGTGCCTATTACTATCTCACCAAGCCATACGAGCCGGACGCGCTGCTTGCCATCGTCAAGGCCGCCCTCGAAATACGCGGTCTGAGCAAGAGCCATGCGCGCGGCGTGCGTGAGAGCCGGCTGGTCCAGCCACTGTTGACGAGCGTGGCGTTCCGGTTTCGTCTGATCGAGGAGGCCGAGATGTTGGCGGCGCTGCTTGCGCAGTATTGCCCGAACCCGGAAAACGCGATCATCGGTTTGGGTGAGCTAATGGTGAATGCGGTGGAGCATGGCAATCTGGAAGTCAGCTATGCGCAGAAGGCCCGCCTTAAATGGGAAAACATTTGGGCGGAAGAAATCGAACGTCGCCTTCTCCTGCCGCAGTACCGTGATCGCAGCGCGAGCGTACACTTGGAGCAAGGCGCGGCCGAGCTGGTATTCACCATTGGCGACGCGGGCCGGGGATTCGAGTGGCGCGGCTACCTGGATTTCTCCGCGGAACGCGCCTTCGACCCGAATGGACGGGGCATTGCGATGGCCAGGAAATTGAGCTTCAGCAGTCTGGAATACCAGGGTGATGGCAGCACGGTCGTGGCCCGTATTTCCCGCGCCTGATCCGTATGCCGTTTGCCAACGGCCTCACTGGCTGAACGGGTGGCCGCGCCCTGGGTCGTGGTCATGAGATTAAATGGCGAGCCAACGGTTTGCGTCTTGCAGCCGCTCGGCCAGCGGTGGCAGTTCCTGGTAGGGAATACGCACCAGCGCTACGCACCAGCGGCGTCTATCCTGGCCCAGCAGATCGGAGAAAGTCAGGGCATGACTGATGCCCGTGTCTGCCTGGGTCCGCTGGATGCCCATGGCATCGAGCCGAAATTGTTGCTGCTCCAGCCTGACCAGCGTCTCCGGGGTGTGCAGCAGCGTGTCGAATAATGCGGGTAAGTGGTCCAGATTGAGTCGCTGCGTGGCTTCGGTCAGTAGGGTCAGTAGCTGGCTCGCTTCCTGCAGCAGGGCAGCGCGATCTTCCGCATTCGCCCCGTGCAAACGTGCCAGGACTTCATCGCGGCGCTGACCGACCTGGATTTTTTCCTGGAGCAGGGATTCGATATGGTTGGCGACTTGGGCGATCAGACTATCGAAAATACGCCAGGCCACCAGCGCGCGCGCGCCCGTTTCTTCGCTGGTGATGCAACTCAGATTGTGGTCGGAAAAGGTGATGCTTTGTTGGGCGACATCACGGCGCAGCACTTCGCCTTCGATCTCCATGCCGAAGATATTCTTCTCGTAGCGCCGCATGCCCATCAGTGCATGGATATCCGGTCCGTCGTCCGGGCCTCGCTGGAATTCCCGCATGGTCTTACTGCGCAGCAGCATGCGCTGGATGTCCTCTTGCATCGTGAAGACGGCGCGCACCAGGGGGTTGCGATTGAAGTGCTCGGGATCCAGTTCCAGCGGGCCTGGAATTGCGCCGGCCAGTTGATCGCTGTAGTGCAAAGCCAGGGCAATTGCGCCACGATAGCGTCCGGGATAGCCTCCAGCCTGTTTGAGGCGAGGCTCGACACGATCCACCGCGCGTTCGATCGCCTCAAGCAGGCGGGGGTCGTCGGGGGGGGGGCCAAGACCCAGCAAGTTCAGCCAGAACATCCGCGTTCTCCGCCCTTCGGGTTTGGTCTCGATTCGAGGCGTTCAGGTTCATGCATGTTCGCGCAGCCAGTTTGCCAATTCCACGAAGCTGGTGCATACCCGGAGCGCACCGTAGGCGTTCAAATGCTCGGCCGGGTGGGCGCCGTAGCCGGCGGCGAGGCTGTGAACGCCAGCATTGCGGGCCATGTCCAGGTCATGGCTGGTGTCGCCGATCATCAGGGCGCGGGCCGGGGAGATGTCGAGCTCGTCCAGCAACTCATCTATCATCAAGGGGTGTGGCTTGGAAAAGGTTTCATCCGCAGTACGCGAGGCGTGGAAATAGCGCTCCAGGCCGGTGTGGCTGAAAGCCCTGTCGAGGCCGCGGCGCGCCTTGCCAGTGGCTACGGCCAGTCGGAAGCCGTCACCATGGAGTTCCATGATCAATTCGCGCGCGCCCTCGAACAGCAGGATATCGTGATCCTGGCCGAGAAAATGGCGGCGGTAATGGTCGGCCAGCAACGGATACTCTGCTTCCGGTAATTCGGGAAACAAATGGATGAGCGCCTCGCGCAGCCCTAAACCGATGACATGGCGGGCCGCTTCGCGGCTGGGGATCGAAAGTCCCATGTCGGCGCAGGCGGCCTGGATGCAGGAGGCAATCGCTCCGGCGGAATCCATCAGGGTGCCGTCCCAGTCGAAGATCAAGAGGTCAAAGCGTTTGGGTTTCATGGTCCAGGATATTTAGGTAGTGCTGTAGATCGGGGGCCAGCGGTGCTTCCAGCACAAGGGCTGCGCCGCTGAGTGGGTGTTTCAGTTCCATGCGCGCGGCATGCAGGAACATGCGTCTCAAGCCCTGTTTCTTCAAGGTGCGGTTATGCGCCGCATCGCCATATTTGTCGTCCGCGGCGATCGCGTGTCCGAGTGCGGCCAGGTGGACGCGGATCTGGTGGGTGCGGCCGGTCTTCAGCTCCGCTTCGAGCAAGGTGAACTCCGCGTAGTTGCGGCGCAGGCGGAAGATGGTGTGGGCGCGCACTCCCGCGTCATCCACCGCCACGCGGCGCTCGCCGTCTTCGTTGAGATAGCGCAGCAGGGGCAGTTTTACGTGACGCATGGCGTCGGTCCAGCGGCCGCGGGCGAGTGCCAGATAGGTCTTGCGGGTTTCGCCATCGCGTAGCATGCGATGCAACTCCACTAGGGCGGAACGCTTCAATGCCAGCACCAGCACGCCCGAGGTTTCCCGGTCGAGGCGGTGCGCGAGTTCGAGAAACTTTGCCAGAGGCAACTCCTGGCGCAGTTGTTCGATCACGCCCAGGCTGATGCCGCTGCCGCCATGTACGGCCCGACCCGCAGGTTTGTCGATCACCAGGAGCGCATCGTCGCGGTAGATCACCCGGTCGAGCAGGGCCGAGTCGCCCGTGGCCTGTCGGGGGATGTCGGCCTTTTCCGCCACGCGCACCGGAGGGATGCGGATTTCATCTCCCTCCGCTACCTTGTATTCCGGTTTGGTGCGATGACCGCTCACCCGCACCTCACCCTCGCGCAACATGCGATAGATGCGGCTTTTCGGCACGCCTTTGAGATGTTTGACCAGGAAGTTGTCGATGCGCTGTCCCGCAAGTTCCGCTCCGATCAGAACCTTCGTTACCGTGAGCGTTGTGGAGCGGGCGTGACTCTCATACTCCAGGGTTTCTTTCAATGTCATGTCCGCTTCTGTTGCTTTGCCAGGTGATTGCAATCCCGTATACTCCCTCTGCCCAAAAAGCGTGCACCCGGGGCGTTGAAGAACCTGCCCAAGCACCGCGAAGGGGTGCCGGTTGTCTCGCTCACCGGCAGAAAGCTCGCAGGACACAGGAAGTCGTTCCCTCGTCAGGTGCCAAGACCGCGCTCATCAGCGCGCCAAGTCACGAAGAGGCCGCGCCCCCGATGTCCGCGAGCCCGAAAAAAGCAGCGATGGTAACGCACAATCTGCGTGACCCGTACCCGGATGCTCTCCCGGCTAGCCTGAATTGCAGGCGGCCGGACGAATACGAACCTGTCAACATGCAACAGCCGCTCAGCGACCAAGACGCCTGACCTTCTGGACTGCATCGCCGTCGTGAGAACTCACGCGGCATGGGTTTGTCATCCCCGGGTGCGAGGAGCGCTGGGGTAAAACATGAAACGTATGTTGTTCAACGCGACACAGGCGGAGGAACTCCGCGTCGCCATTGTCGAAGGCCAGAAACTGGTCGACCTCGACATTGAATCCGCCAACAAAGAGCAGAGAAAGAGCAATATCTACAAGGCCATCGTCACTCGCGTAGAGCCTTCACTGGAGGCCTGTTTCGTCAATTACGGGGCGGAACGGCACGGCTTTTTGCCGTTCAAGGAAATCGCCCGCACTTCCTTGCGTGGTGCCGAAGGTGGCGATTTTAGCCGCGGCAAGATTCAGGACTTCCTCAAGGAAGGCATGGAAGTCGTCGTCCAGGTGGAAAAGGATGAACGCGGCAACAAGGGCGCGGCGCTCACTAATTTCATCAGCCTTGCGGGCCGGTACCTGGTGTTGATGCCCAACAATCCTCGCGGCGGTGGCGTCTCCCGGCGCATCGAGGGTGAGGAGCGCAACGAACTGCGCGACGCACTGGCGCAACTCGATGTGCCCGCCGGTATGAGCCTGATCGGCCGCACCGCCGGTATCGGCCGCAATGTCGAGGAATTGCAGTGGGACTTGAACTACCTGTTGCAACTGTGGAATGCGGTCGATGGCGCAGCCCAGGGCCAGTCCGGTGCTTTCCTGATCTATGCCGAATCGAGCCTGGTCATTCGTGCCATTCGTGACTATTTCACGGCGGACATCGGCGAACTCCTGATCGACGAACCCGCCATCTACGAACAGGCCAGGCAGTTCATGGCCCACGTAATGCCGGACAATGTCGGCAAGGTGAAGCTGTATAGCGACCCGGTGCCCTTGTTCTCGCGTTTCCAGATCGAACATCAGATCGAAACTGCCTATTCGCGCGCCGTGCCGCTGCCGTCCGGTGGTTCCATCGTGATCGACCACACAGAGGCGCTGGTCGCCGTCGACGTCAACTCGGCCCAGGCGACCAAGGGGGCGGACATCGAGCAGACCGCCGTCAACACCAACCTGGAAGCGGCCGATGAAGTCGCGCGCCAGATGCGTCTGCGCGATCTGGGCGGTTTGATCGTGATCGATTTCATCGACATGGAAAATCAGAAGAATCAGCGCGAGGTCGAGGATCGTCTGCGCGATGCCCTGCACTACGACCGTGCACGGGTTCAGACCGGCAAGATATCCCGTTTTGGCCTGCTGGAAATGTCGCGCCAGCGCCTCCAGCCCAGTTTGGGTGAGACCAGCTACATCACCTGCCCGCGCTGTTCCGGCACGGGTCATGTTCGTAGTACCGAATCCTTCGCCCTGCACCTGTTGCGCATGCTCCAGGAAGAGTCGATGAAGGAAAATACCGGTGCGGTGCATGTCCAGGTTCCGATCGATGTCGCCACCTTCCTGTTGAACGAAAAGCGCCACGATATCCTTTCCATCGAGGCGCGGCATCGCGTGGAAGTGGTGTTGATCCCCAACATGCACTTCGAGACGCCGCGCTACACTCTCATCCGTCTGCGCCACGATCAGCTCAACCAGTCGGAAACGCTGGCGCCGAGCTATCGCATGGTGGAGAAGCCGGCGGAAGAAGGGGAAGTCGCCAAGGGGGGGAATGTCGCCAAGCCGGAGCGCGCACAACCTCTGGTGCAAGGCATCACCCCTTCGCAGCCGGCACCCGAGCATATTGCCGCCGTGGTGCCGTCCGTGGTGCCCAGCGCCAAGCCAGGACTCTTTGGCCGCATCTACGGCTGGTTGCGTGGCCTCAATGAGCCAGGGGTGGACGTCAAGCCCGCCGAGGAAGTCACGAAGAGCGAACCGCGCCGTGGCGAACGCGAATCACGGCCGCGTCGTGGTGAGCGGGAGCCACGTGAGGGACGTGATCGCAACGAGCGTCGTCCGCGTGGTGATCGCCCCGAATCGACCGAGCGCCCCGCTGCACGCAGCGAACGCCCGGAGAAGGTACGCGAGAACCGTGAGCCGCGCCCTGAACGCACTGAACGTCCGGAACGCCCGGAACGCCCGCGTCGCGAGCGGGTACAGCCTGTGGAGGAAGTGCCCGTTCAGGTTGTCGTGCCGATCGAGCGAGAGGCATCGGTCGAGACCAGCGCTGGTGAGGATCGCGACAGCCGCCGCCGTGGGCGTCGGGGTGGTCGTGGCCGCCATGTTGATGCGACGATAACGACCGATCAGACCGTGCAGGAATTGGTGGCGGAGTCGGATGATCGCCCAGCGCCCGTCGTCGAGCCGCTGGTCATCCGGCTCGGACCCCCGCCTGCCCCGGCCAGGGTCAAGCCCGACCCGGTTCGGGTGGAGTCGGCTCCGGCTCCGGCTCCGGCTCGCGCCGAGCCCACCCCGGCCGATGCTGGCCTGGAAATGGTGGAAACCCAGGACGCGCAGCCTGCCCTCGCCGCTGACGAAGCCGCTCCGGTTCGCCGGCGCCGAGGCCGCAATCGCGGTGCGGCAGACGCGGCGGAACCCTTGGTCATGGTGGAAACCCGTGACGAGGTGGTCGCCGCGACAGAAGGGGTGCAGGCGGCTCCGGGAGACTGGGGCCCCCCGTCCAACCCGCGCCGACGCGCTCGCCCGCCGGCTCAGCCTGCGGAACCGTTGGTCATGGTGGAGACACGAGGGGAGGGAGGTGCCTGAGTAACAGGCTTCTCAATAAATACGCCGGCTTCGCCGGCGTTTTTATTGGCTCTCCCGGATATTCCGGAGCAGCCTGCTTATCCGGGTGTTCGCTCGATCTCCTCCAGCAGGCCTTCGGCGGCGTCTTCAACCATATCCAGCACCTGCTCGAATCCTTTGCCGCCGCCATAGTAAGGGTCCGGCACGTCGAGGTTGGGGTAGCTGCGGCTGAAAGCGAGGCAGAGTCTTACCTTGCGTTTATGGTGTTCCGGGCAGCGTTGCAGCAGGTTGCCGAGATTGTCCCGGTCCATCGCCAGGATGTAGTCGAAGGTTTCGAAATCCTGGTCGCTGACCTGGCGGCCGCGCAGCGAGGCGAGGTCATAACCTCGTCCCAGGGCGGCTTTCTGCGCGCGCGCGTCCGGTGAACTGCCTATGTGATAAGCATGCGTGCCCGCCGAGTCGATATGCACCCGATTCCTCAGACCCGCCGCATCGGCCTTGCTCCGTAGCACACCCTCGGCGGTGGGTGACCGGCAGATGTTGCCCATGCAGATATACAAAATTCTAATTTTTTTCATATGATTCAATGTGTAAAGGAGGGTAACTACTCAGGTACTGCCGTATTTCTCCTTCCCCTTGAAGGGGAAGGCCGGGATGGGGATGGGGTGATTGCGCTGCCACACGCTTTTACCCCATCCCCACCCTAACCCTCCCCTTGAAGGGGAGGGGATTGCTGTGGTTGTTTTGAGACGATCACTTCGACCTGAGCAGTTACAAAGGAGGTCGTTACGATTTTTTTCGAGCGGAAGATCGTGGTTATGCCTGGGGAGCCGCTAATTTATTCGATAACCTGGTTATCGTGGGCAAGACCGCTCCCACCAATGGCTTGAAGGAGCTTGCCCGCGACTTGAATTATTCAGCGTTTTTCTAACCTGAGTTTAACAAGAGCCATATTTTACACATAACAATCATGCAGTTACTGCGTAATTAAGTAACTTCTCAATAAGTCACGGCATAGTGCGGTCAGCGCCCGTTCGCGCGGGGTAGTGATGTAAGCCACCCCAGGCAGGTTGAAGAAGCACTGGCGAGGGCTTCCCTGTAGCGCAGGCATCCTTGCCTGCGTCTTTGAAAACAGCCGGCCGGCAGCCGGCGCTGCCGCGATGATTGCTTTTTGAAGCCACGGGTTGAAGCGTGCTTCTTGAGAGGGCGTTTGCCACCGTTGAAGTCGCGATAGGTCTCGTCACCTCGTCGATAGGGTTGCCGTGCCTTATTGAGAAGTTACGTAATTAATGTCGCGCAACTGATTTTGCCTTCATTAAGCGGCCGGCGCAGGCCTCATCCCCGGCCCTTTCCCCTCCGGGACCTGACCTTGCTACACATAACTCCGCTCACCACGACACGCTGATGCTGATCTCCTTCATCCTTGATCACTCCGTTGACCGCCCATCTTCTCCTGAACAATGAGGCGCCTTCGGTCACGCTCACCCTTAACGTGAACCCGTGTGACCCCCGTGGAGGAGGGCTTGCCCGAGATTCAACGCTTGCACGCCGGCGACGTTTCCATTCGCCGGCAAGCCGGCTCCCACAGGACTGCAATCCAGATTCGTCCGAGAAGAATTTGTGTGTTAATGGGGTCATGTGTTAATGGGGTCAGACACGATAACAGTGTTAACAGCATGTGTTAATGGGGCAGACACGATAACAGTCATGTTAATGGGGTCAGACACGATTAGCGCGTAGGTTGGGATGATCACCGCGAAGCCCAACAATCAACAAACGCAAAAAGCCAAACATGCAGTCGACCCACAAACAATCGTAACCGTTCAGATCCCCCCTCCTGTTTTTCGGCGCGCGCAGCAGACTAAGTCGCTGATTGTTCTAGAATCTGGCATGTTGAAGGGGGGGCGGGGTCTGAACGGTTACCAAACAATCGGCTCTATGTGGTTCATAGTGGGTAGATGATATAATCCCTGGCATGAAAAGTGCGACTTTATTTAGCATGGCGCTAGGCCTGCAATCCCCTTGGCAAGTGAAGGATATTTCATTTGTTA